>NZ_JBFSUD010000119.1:0-9845 GCF_041467175.1 Vibrio sp. 10N.247.310.24 | reverse complement strand
CATATAGGCTCCTTTCAGAGTCTATATTAGATCATGAATTTAATGGAATTGGTATTAGTACTTAGCTTCATGGTTATTCACAACATGGTTTATAAATTTTAGCGCGCAAGTTTATGTTATTTCGAGAGTTCTTGCCATCGATTATATTGTGTTTGAAGAGTTTTGTTTGGGTTTTAAGTTTTTGTATTTACTGATTAAATTATCAGTAATGAGTGTTTAAGTAAGTACGGTGGGAGTGATTAAAGTGGATAGGAGTGAGAATCAGTAACACAACCAATTCATTTTTAAGTATACAGACTTTGCGTATTCCTTAGTTCGAGTTTTATTCCATTAGTTACTTTCTTTTAGCATTTGGCCTGCAGTAGGCCAAATGCTTGTATTAGTGAAAAGCTTATAGCAGTTAAAATGGGGGAACAGATAATAAAAAGTTAAGACAACTTAACTTGAGTAGCCTTAATGTTCTCACTTGGGTAACAACCTAACACTTTTAGGTGACGAGTTATGGCTGTTAGTTCCGTTATCGCTTGCTGCATATTATCTGAATCTAAGTGTGCTTCTAAATCCACATAGAACATCTCTTCCCAAGGGTTACCCATGATAGGACGAGATTCCAGCTTGGTCATGTTAATACCTAAGCGTTGCAGAATCAGTAGTGTTTCAACCAAAGAACCGGCTTCTTGAGAAGTTGACATGATAAGCGTCGTCTTAGCTGGGATCTGAGTCGATACTTCAACAGGCTTACGAGCGACCACGATGAAACGAGTGTGGTTCTCAGTTTGATTTGCAATGTTGCCTTGGATTGGTTGAAGTCCATAAAGCTTGCCGCTCGATGCATTACCAATCGCTGCCACATCATCACCGCCTAGATCTTTCACCTTTTTCATAGCATCAGCTGTGCTTGCACAAGATTCAAGGCTGACATCTTTAAGGCGGCTTAAAAACTCACTGCATTGTTGATGAGGTTGTGGATGCGAATAGAGCGTTTTAATGTCTTCTAAACGAATATCATTTTTCGCGACAAGGCAATGTTCAATCGGTTGAGAAAGTTCACCAACGATGTAAAGCGTTGTGTGTTGTAGTAGATCGTAGACTTCGTTAATTGACCCTGAACTGGTATTTTCAATCGGTAGTACACCGTAGTCGGCATGGCCCGATTCTACAGTCGATGCGACTTCTTTGAAGTGATTACAGTTCAGCTCAATCAATTCCATATTCTTGCGGCTGAAGTATTCACGGCTCGCAAGGTGAGAATACGATCCCTTAGAACCTAAGAATGCAACGCGAGCTAGTGGTTTACGGCTTTGCGGATTCGCTAGGTTTTGTAAGTATGACTGCTGCAGTAAAACGGAATCTTCGATGATGGTGTGAAACAGCTTAGTAATGTACTGAGCATCCAATTCGTACTTGTCTTTTCCGTTGTTGATCAATTTGACTAGTAGTTGTTGCTCTCGTACTGCATCACGAACGGGTTTTGATGTTTCTACCTTGCTTTTAGCGACTTCGATACTCAGCTTACGACGCTCTGAAAGTAATTTTAGGAGTTCGTCGTCTAAATCATTGAGACGAAGGCGGATATCATCTAGTGAAATTGTTCGGTCAGTCATAAATGTGTCCTTATAAAAAAGCCCCCCTAGTGTGGGAGGCTTCTTGTTCGTTTTTGACTTGTTTTTCTAAAACGACTTAGCCTCCGATTTACGGAAGAAAAAAGAAGTCAAAAATAAACAAAGAGTGAGAGTGCATAAAAAGTGATTGTTTTATGAATGTTTAAACACAATAAGCAAGCGAGCTACGAGCGTCAAGCAAAAAAATAGCGCCCTGAGGCGCTATTTTTTAATCTGTCATATTTCCTTATTCTACTTCAGCTTCTAGCTCTTCGATTTCAGGCTTTTCAGCGCGGCGCGCTTCTGGTTTATGGCGCAGCTTGTTGAGTTGACGCTCTAGTTTTTGTTCTACTTCGTTAATAGCTACGTAGAGGTCGTCATGAATTGATGAAGCAACAAGTTGGCCTTTTGGTACCGTTAGAACGGCTTCAAATTTTTTCTTTTTATTTGGTTCTTCGCTAAAGCTCGCTTGGCAGCCAATGATGTCTACTTGCCATTTATCCAGCTTCTTAAATTTGCTTTCTATGTGATCACGGATTGCAGAGGTAATGTCGATATTTTTACCAGTGATGTTCATTTTCATAGAAGTTTTCCTCTGTTGTATCCCTCATGGGTTAACTTCAGATTACGACTTTTAGGAATAAAGAACGTGATCTAGGTCTTGTTTTGGTTGGGTGGGATAAGCATTAAAATCAAATGTGATCTCACGCAAGTCTTGATATCTTTTTGTCGAAAAATACTTGTTATCCCTATGAAAAACGATAAGTTGGAGACAAGGCTTCGCTAAAAATTAAACCAGTTTTTAGGGGCGGACTACAGCCTATAGAAAGTGCTTGATTGAAATTTACTCAATAGTGTTTTGTGATATAGGTATCATGATGTAGCTCTCTACGTAAGCTTCTTCAGAATTAGATAAACAAAAGCCGCATAAGTTTTCTTATGCGGCTTTTATGTTTTTAACCTTATCTAACACCTTTGTTCTTCAAGCTCTGATGTTGAGGAGGAAGTTAATCGTTAGTGTTCAGTAATCTCGCTGTACTGTCCTCTCGGATGGCATTGATTGCTTGCAATTGTTTGTAAATGACGAAGTAACGATTGATGTTGGCGACATAGGTTACGGGTTCTTTACTCACGTACTTACGAGTGATGATTTCGACGTTTTTAAACCAGATATTTGGGTTATAACCCTTCTTTTTAGCAATGTTTCGCATCTTTCTTATCTTAGCGGGGCCTGCATTGTAAGAAGCTAAAGTGAAGTAGATTTGATTGTCAGGCGATATCGCTGGATCGTCAAAATATCGGTCTTTGATAAAGCGCATATATTTCACACCAGCATGGATGTTGTTATCCACCTTATGTATGTTTTTTATATTGACGTTTTTGTCTTTGGCGGTACTTGGCAACACCTGCATTACACCGATGGCGCCTCGGTGAGAAACCCTGCTTTGATCAAGTCCAGACTCTTGGAAACCTTGAGCTGACATCATCAAAGGGTCGAATTCGTATTCATTCGAATATTTTTCAAAGACATCTGCCAGTTTTGCCACTCGGTCTACTTTATTAGGGTTGAGTGCTCGTCCTAACCAACGAGTGTTGTCGATGTATTTATTATAGATAACGTTCCCAAGTAGAGTTCCTGTTCGTGCGGTCTTTACGTATTTGTTGATCTCTTTCTTTAGCTGAGGGCTGTCTTTTCTCAGTGCCCAAGCAATTTGACCATTTTCACGCAGCGGCAACTCAGTGTGTACCTGAATGTTTTCCATAACATCGAGCCAGAGCTTAGCTTTGTGGCTATCTAGAACTGTACCTTGTATATAACCCTGATTAACCAGTTCTATCAGCTCGTAGTCTTGCAATGATTCTTCGATAAAGTGGACATGCAGTGGTGGTAAACCTAGTGCGTTAAGCTCTTTGTTGACTCTTTGAACACTCTCGAAGTAACTCGAGCTAGCTCGGATCCAGACCTCTTGACCACTCAATTGCTTGATTTCGGTGATAGGGGCAGAATTTTTTCCGGTGATAATCAGTTCTTTCCCATCTTTGATCATTGGATCGGAAAAATCGATGACACTTAACCGCTTGTCGGTGATCGTTAGGTTGGCGACAGCGACATCACCGTAACCAGATTCTAACGAGGGGAGTAGATCATCTCGTTGCACGGGGATGATTTGAACGTTGAGATAGGGGTGCTTCTTACGAAGACTTTTCTCAAAGTGGTAGAGCATTTCTGCCACAATACCTTTTGGCTTGCCATCTTCTATGTAGTAAAAGCCCAGATCAGCCGAAACCAATACTCTCACTGTTCCTTTTGTTTTGAGTACATCTAAGTCTCCCATGTAAGGTTGATTGCTCAATGGGGACAGTTCTAATGCGTTGGAAAGTTGGCTAAATAACCCGATCCAGATAAATAATAACATCCTGCTCACATCCACACTCCATGTTGATGTTTTGTTAAAAGTTATCTATTGAAGATACTGCTTATGTTGCCATTCATCAAGTTTACCAGACGAAGTTCAAAAAAAATCGCGCTAACAAATTAGCGCGATTTTGAAGTGATTGTTTTAGTTAACGACGAGTGTGATTCGCTGACTAAGGCAGTGGATTGAGCTCGATTAACTTTTCTGTTCGTAACACTGCGTCTTCTAAGCCTAGTTGTTCATAAGCTTCTAATTGAATGTCTAAAGACTTACGTGCAGCAATGGTGTCAGGGTAAGTCTTCTGCAACTCTTGTGTTCTGTTTATAGCTGCAATCCAAGCTTCACGACGCAGGTAGAAATCAGCGGTTGCTAAGTCATACTCCGCGAGGCGGTTTTTCAGTGCGAACATGCGTTTTTGTGCATCTTCAGCGTATGGGCTTGCTGGGAAACGTTCTAACAGTCGTTTGAAATCAGCAAATGCAAGTTTCACAGGTTCTGGGTCTCGGTCGCTACGATCGATATTAAAAATATCATGCATGAAGTTTCGGTCTTGTGCCATATGCGTTAAACCGCGCATGTAAAGAACCCAATCCTGTTTTTCATGAGTAGGGTTTAAGCGTAGGAATCGCGAAATAGTCGCAAGGCCAAGCGCCAAGTCATCATTTTTGTAGTAAGCGTAAATCAGATCCAGTTGTACTTGTTCAGAATAGGCGCCGAATGGGTAACGTGAGTCTAAGGCTTCTAGCTTTTCGATTGCAGAAAGCCAGCTACCACTCTGCAGTGATTCTTGGGCGTCAGAGTAAAGAACCGATGGCGGTACATCCGGTACTATTTCTTCACTACTTGAACAACCAACTAAGAGTGATACGGCTAATAGACCCGTTAAAGTAAGGTGTTTCATGTCAGGCGTCGATTCCTTGAATTAAATATTTCGTAAGCTTCCGTTACTTTCTAACCAGTAACAGATACAATGATGCAATTATTCTATTTTATCCATACTAATGGGTATTAGTCTCACGGTTTTTAAAAAAGTTCGATATGGCTCAGCAGATAACATTAACAGACACAGTAAAAAGCAGCCAGTTAGGTCAACGTTTAGACCAAGCTGTCGCTGAACTATTTACCGATTTTTCTCGCTCTCGTATTAAAGAGTGGCTTCTTGACGGCAAAATCCAAGTGGATGGCGAAGTTATCACTAAACCGCGCACCATAGTTTTGGGCGGTGAAGCGATCATCTTACAAGCAGAGCTTGCGGATGAAGAGCGCTGGGAAGCACAAGATATTCCGTTAGACATTGTCTATGAAGATGATGATTTATTGGTTATCAATAAACCTCGCGATCTGGTTGTACACCCAGGTGCAGGTACGCCGGATGGAACCATACTAAACGCATTGCTTTTCCATTACCCTCAGATTGCTGAAGTACCTCGTGCGGGTATTGTGCACCGTCTTGATAAAGACACAACTGGTCTTATGGTTGTGGCTAAAACGGTTCCAGCTCAAACTCGCCTTGTACGAGCTCTTGCTAAACGTCGTATTACTCGTGAATATGAAGCAATTGCTATTGGTAAAATGACCGCGGGTGGTGTGGTTGAGAAAGGCATTAGCCGTCATGCAACTAAGCGTACGTTAATGGACGTTAATGAACTGGGTAAGCCTGCGGTAACTCACTACCGTGTTGCTGAGCACTTCCGCGAACATACTCGTATTCGTCTGCGCCTAGAAACGGGTCGTACTCACCAAATCCGTGTTCACATGTCATACCTTCAGCACCCGTTGTTAGGTGATATTGCGTACGGTGGTCGTGCACGTATTCCAAAAGGTGCATCTGAAGAGCTAACGACAATGATTCGTTCTTTTGATCGCCAAGCGCTACACGCGGTTATGCTGAAGTTTGTTCACCCGATTACTGGTGAAGAAGTAGAGTTCCACGCACCTGTGCCAAATGACATGGTTGTGATGGCTGAAGCGTTGCGTGTTGATGCTCGCGAAAACATAGAAGACGACATTTAATCGTGTCAATGATCATCCCTGACTGGAATGCACCAAAAAACGTGAAAGCATTTGCTTCGACTCGTTTTGATGGTTGTTCTACAGGTGCTTATCAAGGGTTAAACCTTGGTATGCATGTTGGGGATGATGCTTTACTTGTTGAAAGTAATCGAACATGGCTAAAGCAACAATCTAAGATGCCCACGGCTCCAGTATGGCTAAATCAAACTCACTCAACGGATGTCATTACGGTTTTAGAACCTGTGGCGAATGTGCTTGATGCGGATGGTGCATTTACCACTGCAAAGGGGATTGTGTGTTCTGCGATGACAGCTGATTGCTTACCGGTCATCCTTACCGATACCAAAGGCACTCAAGTTGCTGCCGTTCATGCCGGTTGGCGTGGTCTTGCTGGTGGCATTCTTGAAAATGCCGTAGCAAAGTTTTCAAACCTAGATTCAGATAATCAGATCATTGCTTGGCTTGGCCCTGCTATTGGTAAAGATGCGTTTGAGGTTGGCAACGATGTGTTGGACGCTTTTGTTCGTTTTGACCCTCAAGCGAAATTAGCATTTAAAGCTAAATCTGAACCCGGCAAGTGGTTAGCAAACATGTCTCAACTTGCGACTCAACGATTAATAAAAGTTGGCGTGACTTCGGTGACAGATTCGAATCTATGTACATACGCAGATTCAGATGCTTTCTATTCTTATCGTCGTGATGGTATTACTGGGCGTCAGGCAACATTTATTTGGTTAGAGTAATCTCTGACTAGCATAACCACTCATCCAGTTCATTTATATTTTCATATCAGCTCTATTCTTCATCCTTATCCCTTGAAAATCTGCGTTACCGTATCCATCTTCTAACCATAAGATAAACATATCTAAGAGTAGGAAGGTTGGCATGCGTCTCGATCGATTCACTAGTAAATTCCAAATTGCGATATCTGATGCTCAGTCGCTCGCATTAGGTCGTGATCACCAATATATAGAACCTGTACACCTAATGGTGTCTTTGCTTAATCAAGATGGCAGTGCGATTCGTCCATTGCTCACTATGCTGAATATTGACGTTGTTCAATTGCGTTCTAAATTGAGCGAAATATTAGACAGAGTCCCAAAAGTCAGCGGTATCGGTGGTGATGTTCAGCTTTCTAACGCAATGGGAACGCTATTCAACCTATGTGACAAGGTCGCGCAAAAGCGTCAAGACAGTTATATATCTTCAGAAGTATTCCTACTCGCTGCAATAGAAGACAAAGGACCTCTAGGTAACTTACTTAAAGAGTTAGGCCTTACTGAGCAAAAACTATCTCAAGCTATCGAGCAAGTTCGTGGTGGTCAAAAGGTTGATGACCCGAATGCGGAAGATAGACGCCAAGCTTTAGAGAAGTTCACCATTGATCTGACCGAGCGAGCAGAGCAAGGCAAGCTAGATCCTGTGATTGGTCGTGATGATGAAATTCGTCGCACGATTCAAGTCCTTCAACGTCGTACTAAGAACAACCCTGTCATTATCGGTCAACCCGGTGTAGGTAAAACTGCGATTGTCGAAGGTTTGGCTCAGCGTATTATCAATAATGAAGTGCCTGAAGGCTTAAGAGGCCGACGAGTGCTTTCATTAGACATGGGCTCATTAGTTGCGGGTGCTAAATATCGTGGTGAATTCGAAGAGCGTCTAAAATCAGTGCTTAATGAATTATCGAAAGAAGAAGGCAATGTCATTCTCTTTATCGATGAAATTCATACGATGGTCGGCGCAGGTAAAGGCGAAGGCTCTATGGATGCGGGTAACATGCTGAAACCAGCATTAGCTCGTGGTGAACTGCATTGTGTCGGCGCAACAACGCTCGATGAATACCGACAATATATAGAGAAAGACCCGGCTTTGGAGCGTCGATTCCAAAAAGTGATCGTGGATGAACCCACCGTTGAAGACACGGTAGCGATTCTTCGTGGTTTGAAAGAGCGCTATGAACTCCACCATCATGTAGAAATTACCGATCCTGCTATCGTAGCGGCGGCAACGCTATCTCACCGATATGTTTCAGATCGTCAGTTACCAGATAAGGCGATTGATCTCATTGATGAAGCGGCTTCGAGTATTCGAATGCAGATAGATTCAAAGCCCGAGTCATTGGATAAGTTAGAGCGCAAAATCATTCAATTGAAGATCGAACAGCAAGCTCTGATGAATGAAAATGATGAGGCCAGTGAAAAGAGGCTTCGTACGTTACAAAGCGAACTTTCTGAGAAAGAACGCGATTTCGCAGAGCTTGAAGAAGTGTGGAACGCTGAAAAAGCGGCGCTGTCTGGTACGCAACATATTAAATCAGAGCTAGAACAAGCTCGAATGGATATGGATTTTGCACGACGCGCTGGTGACCTTAACCGTATGTCTGAATTGCAATATGGTCGAATCCCAGAATTGGAGAAGCAGTTAGATCTCGCGACTCAAGCTGAAATGCAAGAAATGACCTTATTACGTAATAAGGTGACCGACGCTGAGATCGCCGATGTCCTTTCAAAGCAAACCGGTATTCCTGTTTCTAAAATGCTAGAAGCAGAAAAGGAGAAGCTTCTGAAAATGGAAGGTGTTCTGCATAAGCGGGTTATCGGTCAAGCGGAAGCGGTCGAAGTGGTATCGAATGCGATTCGTCGTAGCCGTGCTGGTTTGTCTGATCCGAATAAGCCGATTGGTTCGTTCTTGTTCTTAGGGCCAACAGGTGTAGGTAAAACGGAACTGTGTAAAACATTAGCTAACTTTATGTTCGATAGTGAAGATGCGATGGTTCGTATCGATATGTCTGAGTTTATGGAAAAACACTCTGTTGCTCGTTTAGTTGGTGCTCCCCCTGGTTATGTGGGTTATGAAGAAGGTGGGTACTTAACCGAAGCTGTTCGTCGAAAACCTTATTCTGTCATTCTGCTTGATGAGGTAGAGAAAGCTCACGCAGATGTTTTCAATATTCTATTGCAAGTTTTAGATGATGGGCGATTAACTGACGGACAAGGTCGTACGGTTGATTTTAGAAATACCGTGGTAATCATGACATCGAACTTAGGTTCAACTCGTATTCAAGAGAACTTTAATACATTGGATTACCAAGGGATTAAAAATGAGGTTATGGAAGTGGTGGGTAAACATTTCCGACCTGAGTTTTTGAATCGAGTTGATGAAAGTGTCGTGTTTCATCCATTAGGCCAAGAGCACATCGAGTCAATTGCCGCTATTCAGCTTGATCATTTGAAAAAGCGAATGGAAGACAATGGTTATGAACTCGAAGTTTCAGAAAAAGCGCTCAAGCTAATCTCTCAAGTTGGTTTTGACCCTGTATATGGTGCAAGGCCTCTTAAAAGAGCAATTCAACAAACAGTAGAGAACCCATTAGCGAAAGCGATACTTGCAGGGAAAATCAATCCGGATAAGAAAGTGCAGCTATTAGTGAATAACGACCGAATTATAGCTCACCAATAATAAAGGTAAGAACGATAGGTACGATTAGTCGAAATTAAGACGTAATCGTACCTATTTTGAACGTTTTGTGCGAATAGTGTCCGAACGATCGCCTGTGGCGATTTTTTTCCGTTTTTGGTCTTGTGCAAAGGGGGATTCTCTCTATAATACGCCTCCGTTGCTAGGGATAACCAAGCGGTTTGAACTAAGTAACGAGACGACATTAAGCATTTAAGATGCTTTGAAAAATTAGCTGGGAAAAGTGTTTGACACTGGAACCCAATTCGCTAGAATGGCCGTCCACTTAGAGAGGCTCCTTACTAAAAGGAACGCTCAACAAGTGAAGCTCTTTAACAATTTAAACCTATCAATCTGT
>NZ_JBFSUD010000118.1:0-10288 GCF_041467175.1 Vibrio sp. 10N.247.310.24 | reverse complement strand
TACGCGAAACGGGGTTGTTCTATCTTTAAATTTAATTACGCAACAAAGCCCCTTAAACATCGAAACTAAAGACAAACCTACAATGCCGAATGTAATAAATTGTGTTGATTAATTTGTTAGACGAATGTTGCCTTCAGCAACGCGACTTGTTGCTCAAACAACCCACTATCAAATTTGGAGTAAGATTTAGCTATATTTACCCATTGAACTCCGGTTTCATCAATATGACGAAATTCAATTTGTAACGCATATTTTGAACAACGAAGAAAACCAAATATAAAACCTACAATCGTTAAAGTAACAACTAAAGCTTTCAACCAAAAAGGTGTACTCTCAAGAGTTGGGATTGCTAACCAAACTGCTCCGGAGAAAACAAATAACCAAAATATTATTTGACCTAGATTGTCGAGTAAGCCAAGTTTCTTAACTCTCACATTATTAATTTTTGATAAAGGATACGAATCTTTTTTAAAGCTAAACTCTTCTTGGCTCAGTTGAAAATCTGTTTCCTTGTACATTATTGCCTCCATTTTTATCAACACTCTTAAATGCTTTATTAGCTTTTTTGGGTTACATACTTTGCGTGAATATCGAGAACAAATGGCTCCACTAAAGCTATACATCGGTCTAGATCGTCATCCGTTATATCTACTTTCTCACCATCTAAGGTATGACCATTTCGATGCACAAGGTCATGGCGTAACTCAAGTTGTTTTAATAGCTCTCTGCTGATATTAAAACGAATGCCAAGAACTTTTTTATAATACATTTCAACATCATTAAGCCGATGCCATACCAATGCTTTCATTGAATGTATCAAATACTCATCAATAGGGTTGTTTAAAGCAAAAGGAACCGTCACGGTAGCAGAACGAAACTTGTCATGGCTTGCTAGTTTTCGGAGTGATTCTGGAGAATTAGTAAGTTCAAAAATGAACAAGTTTGAAAGATACTGTTCCATTAAGCTTATCACGTTCGAAAAATACAATTGGTTGTGAAAACTATCTCTACTTTGGGCTCTTATTTGCGTAAGTCCTTCAGTGAAAGTATTGAGATATACATCAAATTCCGTATCAGAACTCATTAGCATGGTACTCCACTCTAATTTGCTCTTTTAACGCTCCATCCTTTGTCTCAACGTCTAGCGTCCAATCAACACCAACATTGGAAGACCAAACATTAATGTTAAACTCATTACCTTCCTCGTCTTCAAACGAATCATAGTTTTCGCTAACACTATCCCTATAACGCTCTGCCACAAAGTTAGGAGACGGTACGCTAACAACCGTAACCTCTTCAGTACCGCGATAAATAAGTAGATAGCCACCGGAAATGGGTGGCATACAGTCATTACCTTCTAACGTAAACTTCATCATCTCATTTCTCAAAATACAAATACGTTTCGATTATAACAGCATAGTTTTAGGCTTACACCTTCAGAAAGCTAACGCCCGCTTAAGTGGTGAGTAGCGTAAGACCGATGTTTCTGCAAACCACCTTAAACACAGAACGCAACGTATAGTAAAAATGTCACGTGTTACGAATTAATCCTAAACAGTTCGATATACGGTTGTGCCAGGCTCAGAGTTTGGCCCCAACTTACTGCTAAAAACGAACAGACAACTAACTAAAATACCTATCTCGAAAAGCTGACATAGAAAAGATGCTGTCTTAAACACCAGACCTGAATCCATCCAAGGCATCGCTATTTCAATTAGCACAGCGGCTAAAACCAAAGTATACCCAACTCGTTGATGCCATTTACCTAACACTCGCGAAAAGTGATGGAAAGCTAACAGATAAAACACCGAAAAAAAAGGCATTATAAACCAGATGAGATACTCAAAAATTTCAATCAACGAGCTACTACCTTCGCCCAAAGTTGCCATTAGAATAGAGATAATAAAGTTGAGTAGCATGTAAAGAAACGGATATATAAGAATACCCAAGGCAAGATACCGAACTGATTTTTTAACTCCACTTTCCACTTGTGTTACCTTCTCTAGTTGGAGTGACGCATAACACCCAATTAAGTAGCTGACAACGCTACTAATACGTTCAAAATTACCACCAAAATCACTTAAACTGAACTGAGTTGAAAATCCCAAGCGTTGACAGTCTGCTTTAATTGCTTGTTGTTAGCTCTACGACTTAGACTGGACAAGACACAATTTATTGAAATTCATCGCCATGATTTTCTAATGTTTTAATACCACACTCTAAACAAACTACATAGCGATCGATTAAATCTAGTGACGCTCCTGCTGGACTAGCCATCCCACCCAAAAAACCCGCAAGAAATTCCTTAAACTTTTCTTTCTTACTATTGCCATATTTGGACGGTTTTTGCTTAATCAATTCTTTATGTTCTGTTTTTTGACCACATTTGTCGCAATACCTAGCACTCATTTTAACCTCAATTGTTGTTTTATAAATCCTGAGAATGATATCGGAGTAGCTGCGCATATGAATGAGAAGTGAATCACACATATGAACCAGTACGCATATTTAATAAGTAGAACTAACGCTTATTAGATAGAAAATTCTGCATTTAAATACAGAGTTTTTCTGTCTAGTCTGATTTATGGGAAAGGATTATACTCATTAACCCTATTTATAACAGTGATTTAAATCATTAGCTGTAAAACTGGATGCTTAAAGTGTGGATTCTCGTCGTAGAAATGCAGAAAGGGCTACTTTCCTAAAAAAATAGCCCTTTCGATTGCTGTGAATCATCGGCGTTTCTTGTAGCGTTTTCGTGTGGTGTTCGCCCTTACCACACGCCCGTTCTTGAGCGTGTAACCTTTCTTAAGTTGGCCGTTTGGTCGACGACCTTTGCACTTGTGTCCTTTCATTGGGGTTCTCCAGTTTTCGTATCCGTTGCTCTTGGTCTTGTTGCACTCGCTTTATCCAGTTGATGTCTGTTTTCAAAGCCGCAATCGTGCCGAGGCTTGAGACTCAACCTGTAATAAATGCAATGACCAACGCATCAAGAAACGCCATCACTTCGTTTTCCATCGAGATCCGTAATATTCAAGTAGGTATCGCACCATGGCGCGTAATTGGGAATAAAAGACAAAATGAATGAAACGAACGCTCTAATAAACAACAAAGTGTTTTGATAAAATTGAGCTTAAAAAGTGACACTGCAACATAACTACCCTCCACTTTAATTGACGAACAGTAACAGTGGCCTCGTGACTCGTTGTCACAGCAAGCCATAAAACTCGCACACATAACTCTGATTACGACAAACCGAACCACAGTAAATTTAACTGTATAAATATGCAGTTAAATTGATACCCCCGCAAAAACCACACTTATCGAGTGAATAGCATTCAAAACCAACGCCATGCGTACAGAATTTGTTCTAAAAATCAGTTTAATCATTAACTTTTCTGTATAATCTTCAATTCAATTTTAACTATTGGGTTCGAATGTGAATACTCGATAGAATCTCTGTTTGCGGTGACATCACGCATAACCACAAAGTTACATGTATGGATGATTAACATTTTGAGCGACAACGTATTCAGGCAAATCAATATATTCCTTTCGGTTTTTTGCCTCGCTGCCACTCTACTGTCGTTTATCTCTTACCATATGATCATGGATCAAAACTACGTTATCACTCCAGATAGATTCCCTACACTCGTTAACACTGACCAAGAACATAATGGTGGCACCAAAGGGGTGCTGTATAAGTCAGAAGACACCATTGAGTTACAGTGTGACTTTAAGCGTACCTATAGCTCGCCATTCTGTGAGATTGAGTTCGTTATCTCTACGGAAGGTAAAGGTCTGGATCTCTCAGTGTATGACTCAGTGACCATCAATATGGATTACGAAGGCCAAGAACAGCCAAGGTTTCGCTTTTACATTCGAAATTACGACGAGAATTACAGCGTTCAAGGTGACGCTATGTCTAATAAGTTCAATCGTTTAGATTTCTCGTTACCCGATAGAAAACACATCGACTTAGATTATTTCAATGTCCCTTTATGGTGGATCGACTATTACAACCACCCTATTACTAATAGCGCCGTAGACGTTACCAACGCAGTGTCGGTTGAGTTAGGGCTTGGTGCTAGCACACTTGATGGGCACCATAAACTGACAGTACAAAGCATCGTTTTTCACGGCAAGACGATCGACAAGTTTGTACTAGGAAAACTCTTAATTAGTTTATGGGTGCTGTATGCGATTTACTATATATCTTGTGCGTTATATCTAGCCAGAAGAACAAGAACAGATGCCGCACAGCAACAACGTTTGTTGACTCAAGAAATTGAAGAGCTAAAGATAAAGGCTACAACCGATCCGTTAACCGGCTGTAGGAACAGAACTGAAGCTTTAGATGCTTTCTATGATTTTGAATGGTTAGCCCAGCAAGGAAAAACAATTCACATCGCTTTGTTTGATTTAGACCATTTTAAGCAAATCAATGATCAACATGGCCATGAAGTGGGTGACAAAGTACTTATTCAGTTTGTCGCAACGGCGAACGAGAGTCTTGGTGAGCAATATTTACTTTATCGCTGGGGTGGTGAGGAGTTCCTTTTAGTTTGCCTGGAGCAAACTGCGCTACAGTGTAACGAATCTATCAATAATCTATACCTAGCAATCGACCAAAGCGTTTGGCCTAAAGCGCTTAAAGTAACGACTTCGACTGGAGTAACACAGCTTAAGCAACATGAATCGATACGTTCTGCAATTAAACGTGCAGACAAGGCACTCTACCAAGCGAAAGACAACGGACGAAACCAAGTCGCAAAGTTGTACTAAAGCTCGCTTGACTAGACTGCAGTTACACATTCAACTCTCTGCCAATACCCAATCAAGACGCCATTAATACCCTGTCGATATCTACTGTCCATTTAAGCCGCCGTTAGATTTTCAACGCAGACTAAAGAAGCCAAAAGCTTTACTGTCTCATTAGGGTTCTAATCGATATGTACGCCTCTAAGCGCGCTCTCACCATCGGTAATAACACATTCTGTAGTAACGCCATTAATCGCATTCTCAGGTTGAGATGTATCGTTTCTAAGCTTCCTAACTACTTGTTCTAAACCGCACATATCTGGCTAGTAAAAGCTTTCTCTAAGCAGTCGTAAGTCACTCGCGGTATCGGTTTTGAACATTACCGTCGTTACTTATCTCGCGCTGCTCTTCGAGGAAATCCTTATTATTCTGCTCCCGTCACGCTTCTAATCACGCACTCTGACCCACTAAAAATGGAAGTCACAACGTCACTATCCTTAAAAAACGCCATAGATTTAACTACTTAGACATGGTGACATAAATGCTGACACCCAAAGTGATAGTTGTATTGTTTTCAGAGCTTGCTGTAATTTAATCACAAATAGGAGCCAAGAAAAGCCTGATAAGTGGATTACTCCAACGTAACTTACTGAATAAACGGCATTTAATGGTTTTGAATAGTTCGGGGTTTAGGGTAACTAAAGAGTTGGTATGTACGAGATAATATACTAGAGGGTAATATATTTAGTTATAGTGCGCTAAGGTGTTAAAAAAGAAGGGCTAATGCCCTACTCTTCTTTATTACTCATTTCTTCACGAATTTGCTCAGCAACGATTTTGATAGCTTGTGCTGTGCTGATGCCCTGGGTCATCATTTCTTGAATTCGTTCAACAGCTTTCTGTTGTTCTTCGTGAGAAAGGGTTGGTAAGTCGTTTAGCATAGTCTGCTCCTTTATTTAGGAGCAGAACTATATAAGGACTGTTAGTAACTAGCAAGGAAATTGATTGATGCACCCATTGCATTTTCATTTGTGTAGTTAGCACTTAAATCTAACTGGAACAAATTGAGTGGCGACAAACCAATACCTGCAGTGACTGTACCTTCTGAACCAGAGTATGCCAAATTCTTGTAGTACCCTGCCCTTAGCTGAAGCTGACGTAAAACATCAACTTCTGTACCAACGCGAATCATCTGTTCATTATCTTTGAACGAAGTAAACTTTTCGGTTTCATTTAAGTCATAGTCGACACTAAGCGTGAAGTAGTCCGCTACGATACCAGCACCTACGGTATATACTGGCTCTAGTTTGTATGCGTATTGGCCACCGACTTTGTGTGTCACATCGCTGGTCGTCGTACTCGTTAAAGTTTGAGATGTATCTTTGGTATTGATATCTCTAGATATTAAGTTGGTAGCCGAAAAGCCAACTCGAAATGGACCTGTGAACCAAAGCGCGCCAGCATCCATATTAAAAGAAGTTTCACCTTCACCATTGTCTCTTACATCAGACAAATCGTAGCTCTTAACAGAAGCAACGTAGTTGTATGTGTAAATACGTTGAAGTTTAGGCGTGATACCAAATGAAATATGCTGCCCCATAAAGGTTTGATATTTAGCGAGAGTTAATCCAACTTCGGTAACACCAATAGCAACGGCTTCTACCGTCGACAACTCAAGTTTATCGGCATCTGTCGCTGACGCTTCATTGTAAACATTTGGTGTAGCAAACGATTCTGTATAGGCTTTGCCGAATAGGTTAGCCGCTATAAATTGATTTGGGATAGCGAATGCGACAACACCACCAAGTTCAACATTAGCTTGGTTACCATCGAGTTTTTTAAGAGCTGCATCTAAATCTGCAGTGTTTGTCGCAGCCAGAGCGGAATCAATATTTGATTTCATGTCTTGGGGGTCATTATAACTACCACCAAAACTTGGCGTGATCATACCCATATCATCGTTACGACGATAAATAGCAACAAGTGCTGGGTTATAGAATGGAGCTGTTAGGAAGTTTGCTGAAACAACACCAACACCACCCATCGCATCACCACGCGCTTCAATGGCGTAGTTTGCTGCTGAAAGAGGAAGACTGGCGAATGCAATTGATGCTGCGAGTAGTTTAGTTGTATTTTTCATGCCGTTTATCTTTGTTAGATCCCTTACATTATTAACGGCTCAATTCTAAATTACTTTAGCTACTCTTCGCTAGAAATATCATAAGTTTTACTGATAGTTTGTGCTTGCTCTATCGCTATGTCACCTTGCCAGCGCGAATGTACCATTGATACAGCTAAAACATAACGATCATTGGGCAGTTCTTCACCCGTTAAATTGGTCGGATAATCGGATTCATAACTTTTACCCCACACCTGCTTATATCGTTCATCGACATAATCGTACAAACCTACGTCTAGCTTTGGTAATGGGCAGTATGGGTTCAGCAGTGCTTTTTTATCGATCAACCAAGAGTCTTTAGATGCCCAACGAACTTGTTGACGCATAACCACTTCACCAAGAATGACCCAAGTGCTCCAGGAGTTACCGCTATTTCCTTTTACAGTCAGGCGATAAAGTCCGGAATCAAGTTGAGACGCTAAGCTATAACGTTTGCTGTATACACTCACTGAAGTGTTATTGATTACAGGGTTACCTTTGGTGAACTCACTATCAGACGAAACGACCTTGTCGACCCACTTCTCAAAGGTGATGTCTTGGATGTTGCTTTCCGATTCAACGTCAATCGCCACACGGAATGTTTCCCTGCCTGGGCTTTGGATAATGTGTCTTTTCACGACGACCGAGCTTATCCAGTCCGGTAAAGTGTTTTTGGTGAGCGTTTTCCCACAATCTTTGTTCAATGCTTGCTCGAACAGCTGATTGAGATGATCTTCGCGAGATTGCGAAGCGTTGATTTGCCAAACTTCCACTAGTGAATCAAACATCAATGCTAAATCATTATCTAGCAGGTGCTTGTGCACTTGTGTCAGCGCATCACTGTCCTTAAACCAATCGGCTGCGTGTGCAGTATTGATGACGCTTGATAAAATGAGTAGTGGAAGTAAGGCTTTTTTCATTACGCTTTCATCTTGTAGCCAACGCCACGTAAGGTTTCAATTTCTAAACCTGGCAACTTCTGTCTTAGTTGCAGAACGTGCGTGTCTACAGTACGAGTTGTTGGGAAGTGGTTGTAACCCCAAACGTGGTCTAGTAGCTCATCACGAGTAAACACTCGACCAAGATTACTTGCCAAGAATAATAATAGATCAAATTCCGTACGCGTTAACGTGACTTCCAGTTCGTTAAAAAACACTTCACGTGTTGCTTTGTCAATTACAAGGTTTTGAGCCATTACTTTTGATGCATCTTGATCTTCAGCATCAGGTAGGCGTAGTTGTGCACGGATTCGAGCAAACAGTTCAGCTTCTGCAAATGGTTTCGTTAGGTAATCATTCGCACCTGAGTCTAGGCCGGCTACTTTGTCTTTTACTGTTACGAGAGCCGTTAGCAAAATAACTGGGATGTCTTTCTTTTTCTTCCAACCTGGAAGTGAATCTACTGAGTCACCATCAGGAAGTTGACGGTCTAGGATCACAAGATCCGCTTGTTCCCAATAGCCTTCAACTTCAGAGATCAGCTCGGCATGTAAACATTCATATCCAGCTTGCTCAAGGCTAACTAATAAACCGTCAGCTAAATTTTTATCGTCTTCAACGAGAAGCAATGTCTGTTTCACAAGGTATCTCCAAAATAAATGTTGTTGGGGGGCCGATAAGCGTCATGTGACCGCCCATTTTTCCGACCATAGATTCTACTATCGTCAGACCTAAACCGAGTCCACTCTTACTTACGAATGGCTTTCTTAGTTGCCCCCAATCTTTACGAGACAAGTCTCCATTATCTATAACTTTGAATGTCAGCTTCTTGTCAGAAGTATTCAGTTCTAGTATCACTGGGGCAACACCGTATTTCACGGCATTTCTGATCAGGTTATCGATACACGTTCCTAACCAATATACGTTTACTTTTGCAGCAATATCTTTGTTTACGCGGAGTTCAATGCCCGGAGCAAAGTCTTCTTCAACTTTGTATTGAAGCCACTCTTCAACACTTGGCACCCACTCTGTTGCAAGCGGTTGGTTGTCTGATTGCAAATAGTCTTTACTTGCTTCTGCCAACTGCCTTAAACGGCGTGTATCTTCACACAACCTACGAAATTCATCATATACCGATTCTGGCAAGTGTTCGAACTCTCGCCTAAACCCTTCAACCGTCAATGACAAACTCGCAATCGGTGTTCTTAATTCATGCGTTAGAATTTGAAGAACCAGCATGCGGCTCTTCATCTCTTGTTTTTTACTGTTCCAACGGTAAACCGCCCACCCCAACACGAGTAGGATATTGGCAATCACCAAAATAAACATGGCGATCTGCAGAAGCTCTGAATGATCTTCTATTTCCCAACATACATTGCCGCGCTGGACGAAACAGCTGTTGCCTTCTGAGGACAAACTAAAGGATAAGCCCGCGAGCGTAGCATTTTCGTTCCAAACTGATTCTTTATACAGGTAATATCTATCGCCGCGCTTGACCCACATTTCATCAAGCTCAACAAACATACTCGCACCCGCTAGCAAAGCTGTTATGGCTTCGTTGTCCATCTTCTGTAGACGAGACAGTAGTTCATCGTGTTCTGTGTTCGGTCGCTCTTGAATGTGCATGTAGCGCTTCAACGAGTCAAATTTCTCTGGGTATAACTCAACGTAGCGTGCGGCATATGAACCGCCACCGGGATGAATCAAACCACTTCGAGTAAACCAACGATCAGAAAGTTTAGTCCCTTTACACATTGCACGAGTAAAGACCAAAGGCTCTGTGATTAGAGGACTTAAGGGCAACTTTCCGCTGCATGTTTTTGATAACCGGTATAAGCGTTGGATGTCTTTTAGTGGGTATTCAGCAGTTTGCGGCAGCATAGAAGACGGCATGATCAAGCGAGTCGGGTAATCAGCCTGAAGCAGTCGAATATCATAAGATTCAATTGCCATTTCATGATCAAAAAGTTTAGTGAAGTTATCGATACGCTCAGGTAAAGAGTCAGCAAACGCGTTCACTGAAACGGATAATGTAGCGATAAGCAGAGTAAATGTTCTTTTGATGATCACAAACCAACGCAAATTCATATAGATCAATCAAATATATACCATTCGTTATCAAAGATAAATTTATAACCGCATGAAAAACCGTGCTAATGACGAGTTATAGCGACAAATTCGATCATATTAGGGCTATGTTGCACAGCTGTACTCGCTTAATCGTTTGAGTCGTTATAACTTCATTCAAATGAGTTTACGGCCGTCTATCGGACTGTGCTTATTGCTTATGGGCCATAGATTGCTGCTTATGGGTCATAGATTGTTGCTTTAGGATACAGCGACTTTCAGATGAACAAAAAAAAGGAGCTCTAATGAGCTAATGCCGTTCACTTAAGAGTGAACGGCATTTTTGTTCTTAGCATACCGTTGT
>NZ_JBFSUD010000117.1:0-10547 GCF_041467175.1 Vibrio sp. 10N.247.310.24 | reverse complement strand
GAGGATGATGGGGTTGTCGGGGATGACTTAGTACGAAGACGCCGACGAGGTTATGAAGTCATAACAATCATAAGTATGGTTCAATCATATCTTTATTCTTTAATTTAAATTTAAAAAACAAATCACTCTCATCATGATTGCTGACATCAATATTCCATAATTTAGTAAGTATCCATACTAATGCTGCACTCTCTGTAAGGTATAGCTCATTGTCTGTTGGTAACATCCCAAAATCACGGCGAATAGAGGCTTTTTGAGCTTCGTTCAGTTCATGATGAAGTTCCAAAAACAAAGGTAATGGTGTATTCCACAAGGTATCTTCCGCAAGCTTTTCATGTTGAGCTGCGTCACCATTATTTAGTTCAACTACTTTAACTTCAGTTGCTCTAGCAAAATTAAAGTTCTTAAACTTATGCGCTCCACTCTCACTTCGATCATATGCTCTAAAAATCCAGTTCTTACCATCATAAAGAATAGCTACTGGAGCTAATTCTCTAGCACAATGTTTAATACTACTTCCTGAGATGTAACAGCACTCAATAGCTTTTTCACTTGAAATCGCTCTAGTAATTTTAGATACCTCATTTACATCTAACTGGTTTTTTACAACACCAATTTTTCTGTAAGATATCAAAGGTCTATCTGCTATCTTATTCTTATTAAAACCATGCGCTAACATCCCTAATGCCTGCTCAGCTTCAATAGGAAGTAATGGGACATACTTCTCAAGGTTAATCACATTTATCTTATTTGATCTGTCGTGAATAATATTTTCTTCTCGATAGTCTCGATACAGTGCAATCATTCTAGTTGCGGCTGCATCTGCTAATCCAAACTCTTCCTTTAAATCAGCCCGTTTAATAAAGCCTGTAAATCTCAGCTTGAAGTCGATGAATGCCAGCCTTTCAGCATTTCCGCTAACTTCATTTAGAAGTTGGGCATAACTATATAGTCCACTCATTGAAACACCTCTATTTCTGATGTTGCTATTTACTCTAAAAATATCACAAAACTCAAAACAAAACAAACAACACAGATCATAATGATCGCCGTTATTTAATTTAAAGTAAAAAAACTCAGATCATGCTATTGACCTTAGATTTTATGATGGTTACTATGTGAACTCTAGGTTGTTATGCAACTTACCACTAAACACTACATGTTGTGTTTAACAAGGCTTACAAAGAGGAAAGGCGATGAGTATTGAGCAACTCTGTAGACAGTACAAAGAATTGAGTAGAAGGGGATATTGGAACTATAGAAATTAAAAAGCCTAAGAAGCTGCAACTTCTTAGGCTTGTGAAATTTGTAACTAAAAGCGCATTAGGACTGCAATCCTACTGTATAAATACACATATCACTCTCGATACCGATAAAGCATATGTTTCAAATGACGTTTGGTCAATCGGATAGAGTGATTTATTTGAGAATATTCAAATTATGAATCAACCAAATCAAAATCAAAACGACAGCGTCGAATATATTTACCGTCCTTACATCACAGTGAAAGGGAAGCGAATCACCCGAAAAAACGGTGGTATGTTCAGAATCCCAATCAAGAAGAAATAACCAATAAAACTGGGGAGCCAGCTCCCCAGACCTACTGTAAATATTTTAAAATCAATAAGGTGAAACATGGATATAGCTTTTTGTACTCTTGATGAGAAGGTCTGGAACTCTGAAGACTTCTGGTCTTTAGGGGAGAAAAATATCGTAACTCTAAGGCGCAACTTAAAATGCGTATCATGTGAAGGCGACGCTTGGTTTCGCAAATCGAGCTACGGAAATAAGGTTCCTCACTTTTGCGCCCACCATTTAGATGACTGTAACTATGCAACAAATTACGAAGTAATCGATGATGGTGATGGTGGCGACGGCCAACCAGCCGCTAATCCAAATAGTGGTATTACATTAAACCTCGGTTTAGAAAACAACTATGACGTTGATGTAGGGACAACACAGCCTCCAGATAACATCCCTCATGGAGAAAAGCGATCAGGAGATAAAGCTAAAAACGCAGGAGGGAAAGACTACCCTGCTCACTTATCACTAAAGAACTTACTATATAAGTTAGTTAGGTCTCCAGATGAGAATTATGCTCACGGTACAAACGTGTTTATCCCTGACGCCCCGTTTCCTGATCTTCCTTCATCAGCTGATGAACTTTTTGTACACTTTAAGAATGTTCATGAGGGTTTACATGAGAAGAACCGCATTTTCTGGGGCTTCATTAGTGATGCTGCATATTCAAATGATGGTAAATTATGGCTGAACGCAGGTAGTCGCTCTGATGGATTAAGTGTCGCCATAAGACCAGAAATTACGGAAGAGTTTCTTCAATACTTCAAGGTGGACACTGATTTAGAGCATTTACAAGGCTGCCATGCTTTGATCATTGGTGATTGCTATTATGCAACAACAGGGAAACCTGTCATTTGGTGTAGTAAGCTCGACTTTGTTGTATTGAGAAGATACAACTTTGACACTCACTAAATAAATATTTGGTTCCTGCTATCCACGCAGAGCACCAACCGTCAACGCCGCCAGCAGAACGAAAACATCCGGTACCAGTGACCAATGCCACCGATACCGGATGTGATAATTAAATTAATGGCTTATCTGAAACCATTATGTAACGCTCTGCCGCTCGACCAAACTTGAAGTAGATGCCATTGGCATTCAAGCTTGATTCTTGACCCTTAATCTTAGCTGATAGTGCAGCTGCTCCTTTAGGAAGATACTGACTGTCCTCATGCTCTTGTAGCTTGCTAAGCAGTTGGGATGGCTTACCTTTCCATGCCTTACCGCCTAGCTTTTTCACCATGCTAGTAAGGGCTATGGTTAGGCTATCATCGACCATACCCGATGCCATTAAAGACTCAACATTCTTCTCATACACCTTTTGCAGTTTACCCTCTGGCAACTTCCAGACACGTTCTAGCGCACCTATCCACTTGGCATAATCCATCATGCGAGCCTCATGTATAACTTCAACATCTGGCAATATTGCCAATGCTTGAGAAGCAAGGGTGAGTAAGGCACCAAATATCTCTGGCATAGATGCTTCTAAATCAGCTTTAAGCTCTTGCTCTGGACGTCGATTACCTTTCTTCATTGGCTCCAAATTGACACGAAGACAGCGCGAAGCTAAGTCCGACTCCTTAACAAAGTCATGGATCCCGTTTAGTACTAGTGGACTGTGTAGCTCAAACATCGTCACTTCGGCTGTCTTATACAACGTTCGCTTCGTCATTGTACCCTTAGTCGCTACAGTACAAAGTAGATCACTTTGTCGCTTGGTTAAGCTTCGAAGATTATCAATAACAACCAAAGACATACCGTTGATGGTCAATACAAAATCGCTTTGCTTCGGAAAAGCCATTGCTGAAACAGCACTTGGGTCTAACAGACCACGAAGCACGTTGTTACAGAAGAAGCTCTTACCTGCACCTTTCTCACCTTGGATCATCAGAATAGGATAAGGAACACCTTTCGCCTTAGGGTGAGCCATTAAGTAAGTCATGTAAGCGACTAGCAAGAAGAACGTGTTTGTATCGGTATTGATAAACTTTCGAAGCTTCGCTAAGGCTGACTTTGTATCAATACAAGGTAGCTTTGGCGTCACCATTGGCAACTGAAAACTCGGTCGCTGAAAGTACAGCTCTTCGTTACTGGCTGGCATTGTATCCAACACTCCAGCACCTTGAGCACTAAGTTGAGCAATCTGACCGTTCGAGAGGTCAATGGTCACTGTTTCAGATTCCGGAGCCATACCATATCGAATTTGAGGTTTAATCAACGGCTGCTCGTGCTCCCATGCTATAGCTTTGACCTCTTCAAACGCCTCTTTCACAGACTTACCAACTAATCTCAGCTCAACACGCTTAGCGAACTTACGAAGCATTTGCTCACCTCTATCCGACTCAAGCGGAATAGCTTGCTTTAACTCCCCCGCATGTTCAACCAAGTATGGAGTTCGTGACTCATCTTGCTTTACTACACTAGGGGTAAACTGCTCTAAAAACTCTGCGACTACATTTTTCTCTGCCATTGTGAAATCTCCTATAGATCTATTTTTCTTGGGCATGCTGTGTCATCTCAATTGACACATTCAAACTAAAACCATCAAGAACATCGGCGGCGGCGCATCGTAATGCGTTCACAGCCTTATATCTCTGGTCTTCAAATTGCTCTTGTTCTAGCCTCACCAAAAACGAATCGTGATTGGTAAGAAGAAGCGGAATATTGGCTTCATCAAGCCTTTGGCATGCGCGACGAAGTATGTCGGCACCTGCTGCTTGAATCTTCCAGTTGCGAAGGGAAAGACGCTGGTCTAAATCTGAAACGGCATATTGCCAGTCTAGAGACCGAGCGATACCACGATGCCGAATAGCATCAGCGGATTGGTCAAGATATTGGTCTATAGGCCAAATGAGCTTTGATAGCTCAACCAACAACACCTTAACTCGACGACGTGAAACACCTATCTTTTCAGCTAATGCATGATGACCAATGCCATATAAACGACCAATAAGCAGTTGCTTACATTGTTCACGGCTAAGCTGAACACCAGTAAACTGAATGAGTTTCTGGTAAATATCTTCTCCTTGTTCATACCAGCTCAAGAGTGGCTGACAACCTGCAAAATGCGCGGCAATCATTGGTTCTTGTTGCTTGTAGTCTAGGAGAACATAGACGCTACCTTGGGGTGGATTGAGGACTGACTTCCAATACTGCTTAGGCACCTGACTCAGAGATGAACCAAGTACGTGATCACGACCAGTTTTAGTGTGAAAAGCAGATACGACAGGACAATACCAATATCCTTCCGTATCAGTCCTCAGAACCTCAACAATACCTTGATACTGCTTTGCCACGAAGTGGCTCGTACCCGACTTTTTCTTGGAGTACGAACCAATTCGCTTGAGCATTGCAGCATGGTTGATTCGAATCGCTTCCCTACCTTTTAGATGTTCTATATGCCGAGTAATTCGGCGTTGAACATCCAAAGGAGGCAAACTCGATACACCTTTAACTTGTAGAGCTACGGGCTTAGGAAGCCAACCCTGCACTGAGTGAACAATCAGCTGTTTATTCAGCGCATAGGTTTGAGGCTTAAGACCATAGCGTGCTATTGCAATTCAAGCTGCAATCTCATCGAAATCCAAGTCATCAAAGTCGATACTGTCTTCAATCTCAACGTCTTCTAACTCATCAATCTCTTCAAGTTCCTCAAGTGGCTCAGGGTCATTAGAAAAGATGCCATGCTCAGAAGGGTCATACGGTCTCTTGTCGTCGGCGTCGGTATCCACCTGATTGCTTTCGGTATCACCGCCGTCGACGTCAACCAATTCACCTTGATTTTCCAACATAGCTTGAGCGATTGGATGCTCCAAAGAATCAATATAAAAGTCACCTCCAAACGTCTCATCAAAAGCTTTCTCCACAAGAGACATATCGATGTCAAATGGAGCGATATCATGCTCAATCGAATAGCTATAAACACCAGCTTCTTTGTTACGTTTTACCGAGATAACCTTGCCTTCATCACTCACCTTCACCGCATCTAGTTTGCTGCGGTTCCATGAGTTAGAAGGATTGCCACTCAGTAGAACAAAGCGAATATCGTTTTTAGTCGTTTGTAGAACATGAAGTACCTTTTGAGAGACTTCTTTTTTCGGCAAAGATTCCGCGACATCTGCATCTACATAATATGTAAATTTAAATCCTGTCTCGTCATCGTATCGCTCAACTGTAAGTAGTTTCTGCACTTCAAACTTAGTCATAAATGGCACACCATCTGAGGGCATCATGTTCGACAATGCATTGCTTGGTATTTCCGCTTTAAAGTTCGCTACTTTTTCCGCTTGCTTTGCTAAATTATTAAATAGACTCATATCATTTCTCCTTAGTTATCAATCAAAATTGATGCTGCTTGATTCAGCATCACAATGAACAGCATGAAGCTGTTCATTAGGTTACCGAATCAGCCAAAACTAAAGAGTCACAAAGCTTAGAGCGTTACTATCCAAATTGTTAAAGAGCATCGAGAAGGCGTTTCGTCTCGTTGGTTTGCATTAAACAGCAAGTCGATATCGGTATCTGTCATATGCGCTCAGGTTTGTTGAGACAAAAAAAAAGGAGAAGCATGACTGCTTCTCCTAGAGTGGAAGGGATGAGGTTATTGCTAAGCTTGGTTCTTACTGCTTGCTAGGATTTGACTGTAGATATAACCATCTTCGGACTTATCGTTCTGCCATGCAGAAAGGTTGTTCTTGAGGTCTAGGAATCGAGCTTGTTGTATTTCGTCTTTGTATACTTGTTTTTCGAAATCAGCCAGATTTGGCATGTCAGACATATAGAAAAAATCATCGTCCCACGATATCTGCTCTGCTACTTCCGATAACGTTAAGTTGTACTTTCTAAGATAAGAGTACAGCCATGCTTTAATAAACAACCAACGGTATTGAGCTCTAAGATCTCGTGATTTAGCGAATTTATTTTTGCTGATCTCTTTGAAGATGAAATCTGTCGGAGAGGAAGGTACTTGAGGCGAATCTTTCAAGTGCTGGACGAGCCGATGCGCAAGTACCACATGTATGTATTTTGGGTACTTCTTTCTAAAGCCTTTATCCACAACTACTTTTCTACCTTGAATTACTTTGGAAGCCTTAGCTACTCGAGCAGTTTCTTTCTTCCAGAAAATCGTATGTTTTTTTACATGGGTACGGAAACACTGCATATACTCCTGAAGAACGTACTTAGCTAGTAACCCATATCGCCCCTCAGGACTTAAAGTCTTGAGCACCCCAACATCCATCGCTTCTGATGTTGATAAATCTATGAGAAAGTTGCAGACATTTGTAGATTGCTCAACAATATAATCCGTCAGTTCCGAATCGATATACGTTTTCTTTTCAACTATATAATCTCTAATCAGACCTGACCAAATGGTGCAACACAAAATAACTATACCATTTAAATCTTTGGCAAATACGGAATCCGAGTTTTTGACTAATTCTTCGAGACTGCCTTTTAGCTGCTGAACGCTATGTTCTGCTTTTCTTCCATAAGGCTTTTCAAGAAAAAAATGACAATCCAATAAGTAGTTGTGAACGTGAGCATCATTAAAAAAACTAAATGCGAACGGACAATAAGGATCATCGTTGCCCGGAAAAGGTCCTTGCTCGAATGCCTCGTATGAAAAATCCTTATATTTGTAGCTTGGTCTATTTTCAGATTTATTCTTAAAGCTCCTGTACCAAGGGTGGTAATCAGAAATTAACCTCTCAAAAGCATCTAGGTCTGGATCGTCTTCAGCAATCTTAAAATATTCTGCCATCAGTACACCTCACTCTGATTCATTGACGTAGGGTGCATTGTACAAACTGGAATTATTCGATAAAGCAATAATTTATCGTCGTCGACGTATTGTGAGCCGACGTCGACGACAACAAAAAAAGCAGAGGTTATCCCCCTGCTCATCACACTTGCCCGTCAATCATCAATAACTTCGTCTGCGACGACACCAATGACGAAACCAGCGATACCGCCGATTAGTACTCCATATGGACCATACCTAGCACCAATTGCAGCACCGACTTGAGCGCCACGGATACCAGTGTTCTTTTTTGATTGGGATGATGATTGTGAGAATGTTTTACTTTGCATACTTCCCTACCTCTTTATGTAGATACGAAAAAGGGCCATGCTCAATGAAGAACATGACCCTTTAGAGTTTTTGTTAATGCAGCTTTAGTGAGAGTGACCGCACACCTGACAGCTACCATCATCATAAGCACGCTCACCACATGCAGGACAGGTTGTAACGAGTGTTGTAATTGATTTAATCGCCATGTAAAGGCTCCTTCTTGTTGGTTGATTAGGGTGTTGCGGAGCTCATTGATACCTCAGCCTAGAGAGTTCCAATTTCGAAACTGAGATATCGAGAGCCAAGCTCCGCAACAAAACTTATTGTGCTTTACCTTTCGGGGTATCAGGGCCGCATTGAGTCACATCAGTGACATGACCATTCATTGTTCCGCAGACATCGGCTTTCCATTGCACGATGACACCGTAAGACGCTGTATTCTGAATACCTGCCTTACCATTCCATTGTGGCTCTAGTAGCTCTTTCATTTTCGAGATATCGCCCGGATTACCACCGAACGTACCACCTGCGAATACTGAAGATGTGAATAGCGAAGTCAGACCGAGCAGGATGATTGATGTTTTCATTTTTGTTTTTCCTTGAAGATTGCATGCCCTCTTTCTAAGAAGACATCTGTTGATTAGTTTGAAGGTGTGGACTGACAGGTGGTGTCAGTTGGTAAAATTAATTTGAGGAATAACGGCAGGGCTTAGGTTTCGTGGGCTATGAAACCTATAACAAAATCGGTCACTTACTCATGACTATCGGGAAATAATGGTGACTGACACTACCTGTCAGCGAATCAGTACATCATTGGTGATATGAATAAGAGTGAGAAGTTAGCCTACCGATTGAGTCAGATACTTTCCCGATTACATTCAGGAGAGAAACTGAGCCTTATCGACTTACAGCAGGAATTTGGAGTACATGAACGAACTGTACTTCGAGATTTCAGTCGACTGGCATTTCTACCTATCGTAAGAGAGGATGGATATTACTTCTTAAAGCAATTAGATCATCGTAACCCTAAAGCTCATTTAGCTCTGAACTCCCTATCGAGTATGGGAGTAGATAAGTTGTTTCCAGATAGAGCAGTCATGACTCAGGCACTAAGCCATAAGACACAATCTATTCTGTTCCGTCATTTACCTATCGAAGATTCCAGTCGCTTTCAGACAACATTACGTGTCATTGCGAACGCTATTCATCAGCGAAACACTCTAACCTTAACGTGTCAGCGTCGTCGTTATCATAGGATTGAGCCTTACCAACTCATTAACGAACATGGGATTTGGCATTTGGTTTCAGTACTTAGGAACCAGTCATATTCGTTTCGAGTATCGGAGGTTACAGAGTTAGTTCAACACGATGATATTTACACTCCCTCCCCTAGCTTCAACGAGAAACTAATCAGAGAAGAATTACACTGGAATACTCAGGGTATTGTAGAGGTCATCGCACAGGTAGGTTCTAGTCGAATTGATGATTACCAGAGGTCAAAACAACCTATGGCAATTCAGGTGCTGAAAGAGTTGGGTTATGGCTCGACACTTATAAGCATTGAGACATCAGATATTCACGCATTAATGCCAGTCCTCAAATCTTGGCTACCTGATATCGATGTAATTTCTCCATCATGGGTAAAACAAGCCTTGGTTAGAGATGTTGAAACCTACCTAGCGACTTGTTCATGAGTAGGTTTATCGACAGCGTCGTCATTACGTCGACGACGACGAGGTTTTTACACACTATTTAGCCCTTGATTTTGACAGTGCGAGAAGCTCCTTTTTCCAGTCCTGATATTTCCCTCCGACGACATGTAGATATATAGATGATTCTGATTTCTGAGCTAGGCCTAACTCACGAGCAATCGATGCACAGAACGAATGGTTATTGATGCTCCCTCCTGAGAACAATGGCTTATAGATGCTACTCTTCCAAGCTTTATCTCTTTGTTCCTCGATGAGTTCGAGCAACTGGCTTAATGGAATCCATTGCTTTGAATGCAATCCCCCTTTTATCGTCTGCCCTGCAATTCGAAAGTAGAGTTGCTTCTCTTCATCATGTAGCGCTATTTCGTATATCACTTTCCCTTTGGCGGTAGGGGCTAATTTATCTGCCTCTCCTTGTTTGACGATGTTGGAGAAGTGATTAACTACTTCATTTTCAGTGTCAGATCCTGTTGTTGCTTTCTTAGCTTGATTGACCTTCTGGTTCATAGGTATTCCCTCTATCTAGGTACGAAAAAAGCCCTTATGGATGTTGGTCCATAAGGGCATATACTAGGCATTAATATAAGTTTGAGCTGTTGTTTATTACCTAAGTAGGCAACAAGAACATGTGTAACATTTTTCAACTAAACTCATTGATAACAATAATGAAGTGGCAATATAATTTTGAGTATTCTTTTAAAAATGAGTTTATTGAGGGATTAGGAATGGACGGTTTAATAAATGGATTTTCCCTAAATGCAGTCTATGACTGGGCATATGTAAATATTCCTCCATATTATCTAATTATCTTAACTACTATCGCCGTAATATTGGTATCATATAGAACGGAAGGGTTTTATAAAAAAGCCATAATAAACATGTTCATGGAAAGCCGAATATCTGCCAGTATTCGCACCACACTTTTCTTAGGTTCTGTTTTCGTTATAACTCTCTCAAGGCAATCACTATTAGAGTCTGAACTTCCTCTTGTGGAACTACTATTTTCTGTTTTTGCGTCAGCAGCATTGATAGCTTTTTTTACTCCTACATTCAAAAACAACCTTAAGAAGTCTGACTTAATAGGTGAGTGGGAGTACACACCAAATCCAGCCATAGCAATCTCTACCTCACGGCGTTTTTCAAGGTAGTTGTCATCATTCGCTTGTTTACTAAGCAGCTTCTCT
>NZ_JBFSUD010000116.1:0-10857 GCF_041467175.1 Vibrio sp. 10N.247.310.24 | reverse complement strand
GTAGTCGAAGTTGGGTTGAAGCCTTCGTACGCTGGTACAACACCGAGCATAAGCAGAGTAAGCTAAATTACGTCACGTCACGCCTTCAGAGCGTCACAATGGAAAAGATAAAGATATCTTGAAGCGTCGTGTAGAGGTATTGCTAGCAGCAAAACAGCGAAAGCTTGAGCGGTGGTCTGGTGATATCAGGAACTGTGCGCCTGTTGGTGACATTCACCTAAATCCAGAAAGAGAAGCTGCTTAATAAGCAAGAAAATGATGACAACTACCTTGAAAAACACCGGAATCCCAAGGCTATAATTTTGTAGATTATCAATATGGAATTTCGTTTACACCCGATTTCAGATAATAAGTGCGACAATCCCCTTTAAATTGAAGATTAGACAAAATTCAATCCTAGAAACTCACTCTAACTTTTACCAATCAATCAAGCTCATCTAAGCGGATAGAGCCCTTTCCTTATGTTTGGTGTTGTACTACAACTAGTGGATATACATTAATATTTACATTAATATTTACATTAATTAGGTTCTAGTTTGTTCGTCCTTTTACTGGTTTCGTAAGAATTCGTGTCGTCAATCGTTGATTTGGAGTATGTATGACTGGGAAGCCTCGGGCCATAAAGCTATCTTTAAGTATATTAATATTGTCACTCAGTGCAACAATAGCGTGTTGGTCTATGGCACGAAATTATGTTGAACGCAATGCTGAAAGCCGTTTTACTAATTATACCCAAGACGTTAAAGCGTTGATTCAAAATCGCATGTTGAATTATCAACAGGCCCTCTCAGGGGGCGTTGCTCTATTTGCTGCTTCTGAACAGGTCGATCGTGAGGAGTGGGCGAATTATATCGATAAGTTAAATCTTGGCTTGCATTATCCTGGTATACAGGGGATTGGTGTTTCAATTCCTATTTCGGCGCGAGATAAAGAGGCGCATGTGCAGCAAGTTCGGGCGGAAGGTTTTCCTCAGTATGAGATTAAACCTAAGGGGGCGCGAGATGAATACACGGCCATTATCTATTTGGAGCCTTTTGATGCTCGCAACCGGCAGGCATTTGGCTTTGACATGTATTCTGAAGCCGTTCGGCGTCAGGCTATGTCTACGGCAAGAGATACAGGAAGAGCTGCTTTATCCGGTAGGGTTGAGTTAGTTCAGGAGATTACTGAGGATAAACAAGCTGGTTTTTTGCTTTATTTACCTATCTACAAAACGCTTTATTCCCCTGATACAGTTGAAGAGCGAAGGGAGGCCTTTGTTGGTTATGTTTACAGCCCATTCCGCGCAAGAGATCTCATGCAAGGTATCCTTCAATCTAACGTCTCAACGGTAAGCTTTCGGTTATATGATGGCGCAGAAGACACCCCTAATAGTTTGCTGTATGACGGGAATAGCGCCTTAAGTATTGTGGACGAGCAATTCATATCGACATTTCGACGCTCGGAGGTGATTAATGTTGCAGGTCGAGATTGGACGATCATCTATACTTCTACCCCCGTGTTTGAAGCCGGTCTCGATTTTTCGCTGCCTCGTATTGTTGCTGGAACTGGGGGGCTCTTAAGTATTCTGTTTTTTTTCCTTTTTCGGATGTTGATTGTTTCACATCAAACAACTGAAAAGCTGCATCATGAGGCCTCGGCGAGGAGAGAAGCCGAAGGATCCCTTAAGAGCCTAAACCAGGAGTTAGAAAATCGTGTTAATGAACGCACTCAAGAACTAAAGCGACAAGAAGAGCTCAATCGAATGCTTTTAGAGAGTTTGAGTGAAGGGGTGGTGGCTTGTGGCGCGGACGGAAATTTAACTTTATTTAACCGTACAGCAAGAGAGTGGCATGGATCTGACCCATTACAGATTCCCCCCGAACTCTGGAGTAATTATTACAATTTATATGAAGGTGACGGGCGAACACCGATGGCGAAAGAAAACATACCGTTGCTTAGAGCATTTAATGGTGAGCATATTCAAAATGATCTACTTTGCATAATCGCTAATGGTCAAAGTCCCCGCTTCGTCTTGGCCAGTGGAGCTCCGATTTGTGATCTCGATGGTAAGCGCCTAGGTGCTGTGGTTGCTATGCACGACGTAACTGAAAATAGGCGTCATGAACGTCGTTTCATTGATATTTTTGAGTTTGCACCTGATGCCATACTGATAATAGAGAGGGGGGGTTGTATTACTCAGGCCAACAGCCATTCTGAGGTTGTTTTTAATTGGGGGAAAGATGTACTTAAAGGCCAATTAATAGATCGATTTTTACCTGGTATTTATTCAAATATCAATAGCTCTTTCTTCGAGAATGAAGAATTGGGTGAAGGAGCTCGTGTTGAGCAACTCTCTACCATGGCTAGACGTAAAGGGGGGATTGATTTTCCGGTTGACATTAGTTTAAGCCCTGTTGAGTCGGAAAAGGGCTTGCAGGTGGCCGTCGCTATTCGGGATATTACCCAGCGTGTTCAGTCAGAGAGGAAAAATAAAGAAGCGATGGCTATGCTGAATGCCATTGAAGATGGGGCATTTATCTTTGATCCAGAAACGCTTCGCCACAGCTATGTTAATGAAGGTGCCGTTTGTCAACTTGGTTATTCCAGAGAAGAGTTGTTGGATCTTACTGCCGTTGATTTCAAAGTTGAGTTCGATGAAAACCGTTACCGGAAGTTGCTTGAACCCTTGTTAAATGGCGAACAGCAGGTTGTCCATATTTCTACTGTTCATAAACATAAAGATGGTCATCTCATTCCAGTCGAAGTCAATCTTCAGTACATTTTTCTACCTGGAGGGAAAAGGCGTTGTATTTCAATGGTTAGGGACGTAACCGAACGTCATCAGGCTTTACGACAACTTGAGGAGGCAACCAAGCAGCAAAAAGCGGCCAATTTTGTCATAGAGCAGGAGCGTAAAAAACTTGCCCAACGGGTGTCTGAACGCACAGCGTCATTACGGTCAACAAATGAAAAGCTAGAGCAAGCTCGAATTGAGGCGGAACAAGCAAGCCATGCTAAATCGGCTTTCTTGGCGGCAATGAGCCACGAAATACGGACGCCAATGAACGGGGTTATTGGTATGTTAGAGGTTTTGTCACACAGTCAGCTGGAGTGCCATCAAGTTGATGAAGTTAAAACTATTCATGACTCTGCGTTTGCCCTGCTGAGGCTCATCGATGATATTTTAGATTTCTCAAAAATTGAAGCTGGTAAGCTAGATCTTGAAAAATTTCCGGTATCTGTCGAAGAACTTATAGAAGGGGTATGCTCCTCGCTTGTCTCCGTTTCTGAGAAGCAAGAGGTTGACTTGCAATTATTTATTGCCCCGATTTTTCCAAGTTATATTTTGTCTGATCCAATCCGGTTGCGGCAAATTTTCTATAATTTAATTGGTAATGCAATTAAGTTTAGTGGTGGTCGTAAGGAAAAACGAGGAGACGTCTCAGTCCGCGTGAACATTGTTGATAATAAAATGGTTGTCAATATCGAGGATAACGGCATTGGAATATCGTCGGATGCCTTAGCTATGTTATTTACTTCTTTCTCTCAAGCGGAGTCATCCACAACGCGTCGTTTTGGGGGGTCTGGGTTAGGATTGGCGATCTCGAAGCGCTTAGTGGACTTAATGGGCGGAGATATTAAAGTAAACAGTCAGTTAGGAGAAGGCTCTACGTTCACAGTTAGCTTACCTTTGGCAATTTATCAGAAAGAGATCATACCACCTTTATCGTTACTCTCAGAGACAAAGTGTATCCTAGTTGAGAACTCAGTATTTGATACTGACGCTCTACGAGTTTACCTCGAGCATTCGGGTGCTAATGTTCAAGTTGTTAGCACCCATTCCGAAGCGTTACGTATTGCTGAGTTGCTTGAAGAGGTTGTCGTTATAATTATTGGTCCGCAAAAACATGTCCCGGAACTTACCATCGCTTTTCTGAAAACATTGAAAAGTTCACGAATTGAAAGTGGGTATATTAGGCACTTGTTGATGACTCGAGATCAGCCTCGGCCCCTGAAATTTGAATCCCCTGAATTTGTTGCTCTAAATTGTAACCTATTGCGGCGAAAAGAGTTTTTACAGTCTGTTTCAGTGGCTGCCGGAATTGTTTCGCCTGAAATAATACTTGATCAAGTGGGGGAAGAGTCTCTGCCGTTAACTGCGGCACCGAGTGTGGCACAAGCCCGTGCAGAAGGACGGTTAATCTTGGTTGCAGAGGATGATAGCATCAACCGAAAAGTCATCCTTAAACAGTTGAGTCTACTAGGTTATGCGGCAGAGGTTGCTGAGAACGGATTGGTGGCTTATCAACTTTGGCAAGAGGGAAGTTATGCGTTGCTATTAACGGATTTACATATGCCGGAAATGGATGGTTATGCATTAACGGAAGCGATACGAAAGGATAACTTGGAGAGGGCACAAAAACCTATCCTAGCTTTGACAGCCAACGCTTTGAGAGGTGAAAAGAGTCGAGCCAAGGCGGTAGGAATGAATGATTACCTTACAAAACCTGTCCAGCTTCATTTACTTAAAGAGGCTCTTGAAACATGGTTGCCCAACCAGAATGGAGTGCCTGAACTTGGATTACTTGAAGAGGAACAGCCTAGGGACTCTGAAATATTGACTGTCAGTAAGCTCGCTGAGCTTGTCGGAAATGAGCCAGCTGTTATGTGTGATTTTTTGACTGATTTTTTGAGTTTAATGACAAGACAGCAGGAACAGTTAAGAGCCGCTTCTTCCGCTAAGGATATTAGAGAAGTGAGCAGTATCGCTCATAAGCTCAAATCTTCATCTCGTTCAGTGGGCGCGATGAGATTAGGTGACTTGTGTGCCGAGCTTGAAAATGCTTGTACTATAGGTGATGTCGCAGTGGTGGAGTTGACCATGACTCTGTTAGATAAGTGTTTTGCAGAGACGGAAGAGGAAGTGATCTGCTACCTTGATAAAAAAATTATATAGGAGAAGTGTATGGCGATAATGTTGATTGACGATGAGCCGTTTTTAATGAAGTTGCTTGCTCATCAATTAAAGGATTTTGTGAATGAAAAGGTTGTTGTTCATCAATATGAACATGCTGTTGATGCTCTTCAAAAATTAGAAATGCATCCTGAAGAGGTAGAACTAATTTTTTGTGATCTGCAGATGCCAAAGATGGACGGAGTAGAGTTTGTCCGTCACTTGGGGCGTATAGGCTACCAGGGAGGTGTTATTTTGATGAGTGGTGAAGAACAAGCCATTCTAGACAGTGCTAAAAAGCTGGCAACCACTTATCAACTTAATATTTTTGGTTGTCTCCATAAGCCTTTTAGTCCCACTCAGTTAAAAGAAATTATTGAGCATCAGGCCGCTCATCTAGAGACGGAATGTTTTGATGACCTGAAAGAGTATTCTGAAGCTGATCTGCGTCGAGCTATTCAACAAGGTGAGCTAATCAATTACTACCAACCACAGGTCAGGCTTCGAGATGGTGAAATTGTCGGTGTAGAAGCTTTGGTACGTTGGCAACACCCTAAAGATGGCCTAGTGTTACCTGATAAATTTATCCCACTTGTTGAAGAGTATGGACTGATAGATGACTTGACGATGGTTGTCTTAGCTAATGCTCTGGAACAGAGCAAACGTTGGCAATCTGTGGGCGCAAAGCTTTGTATGTCAATCAATATTTCAATGGAAAGTCTGACGTCCTTGGAGTTTCCAGATAAGATTCAAAACATTGCACATGAGGCTAGAGTCCCATTGTCAAACTTAGTCTTGGAAGTAACGGAAAGCCGGCTGATGAATGATCGGCAGTTAGCGTTGGACATCCTGACACGACTGCGACTTAAAGGTGTTGCTTTATCTATTGATGACTTTGGGACGGGGTATTCCTCGTTGGCCCAGTTACGAGATATTCCATTCAGTGAGCTTAAGATCGACCGAAGTTTTGTGCATGGGGCCCATAAAAATAAGTCTTTACGCGTGATTTTTGAAGCCAGTTTCAAGATGGCCCAGCAATTAGGAATGCAGACCGTGGTTGAGGGAGTGGAAGATCTTGAGGATTGGGTGTATTTACGTAAGATAGGGTGTGATGTCGCACAGGGTTACTTTATTGCCAAGCCAATGTCTGAAAATCATTTATCTCGATGGTTAGATGAATGGGAAGGCGTCGAGAGCTAACCCTCAATTCAAGAGTAAATGGTGTCAATATTGAATCACTTATGCACCTCTGCCGTACTTTTCCTCCTAAATCATTTGCAAGTCTAAATATCTAGTCTAGAATTAAAATCATAAATAAAACAATAACTTATATTAAGGGGGCTACGGAATGAAAAAATGGCTTAAATCTACAGTCATCGGCTTATTTGTGGTTGGCTCTACGCCAGCTATAACAGCCCCTTCTGTTCTCAAAGTATATCTAGACTCGGATCGAACCGTGCATCTAGCCTCAGCGGAGGCAATAGAAATGGGTGTAAAAACGGCTTTTTCTCAGCATGGTAATCAACTTTTTGGCATTCCAGTAGAGTTCGAAGTACTTGACCATCGTGGGAATACGGCGCGAAGCAAGCTCAATATGCAGCGCTACCAGAAAGACCCTAATGGAATTGTTTTCTTCGCCGGGTTGCATTCTTCCCCCCTGATAAAATATCGCGATTATATCAATGAAAGTGAACTGTTGATTTTGGTGCCATGGGCTGCAGGCGGTCCTATAACTCGCTACCCGTCTGAGAAGAATTTCGTATTTCGCCTCTCTGTTGACGACACAAAAGTTGGGGGGAAACTGGTCTCAACAGCAATCAATAATGGTTGCCAATCTGTTGACTTATTATTAGAAAAAACGCCTTGGGGTAAGTCTAATTACAAAACGATTTTCCAATCAGTAGCCGACCACAGCACACACTTAAAAGCTCGGGTTACTTGGTTTAATTGGGGAATTGACGAGGCTCTGGCTCGTGTGATAGCCGCCGATCTTAATCGAACCGGCGTTGAATGTGTCCTGTTTGTAGGGAATTCACGAGAAGGCCCCTTATTAGTCAAAGCTCTCTCTGATCTTGAACAACCACCAAAAATTTTCAGTCATTGGGGGATCACCGGAGGTGGTTTCTCTCAGCGAGTTTCATTTGATGCTCGCCAGAGAACTGCCTTAAGCTTTGTTCAATCTTGTTTTAATTTTTATAGCTCTCCGGAGAACGATCTATCGAAGGAGGTATACCGCCAAGCTACGGCGCTATTCCCTGATAAGTTTACAAATGATTTTATTGACGCCCCAGCTGGCTTTGTGCATGGCTATGATCTGGCTAAAGTATTTATTCAAGCCGCACAAAGTATCACCCTCACCGATGATATGGTGAATAATCGACAGCTACTTAAGCTGGCGTTGGAGCAGATGGACACACCGGTTCAAGGTTTGCTAAAGACGTATGAACAACCATTTAGCGTTTATGACGTGGCACATCCTGATGCTCATGAGGCGCTAGGAGCCGATGATTTGTGCATGGCGAGGTACACTCAAGTGGGAGCCATCAAGCTGTTAGATTCAGCTAAGATTAATAAGGCAGATTAATGATCTATAAAACTCGACCAAAACTCAGTGGTATTCAGCTTTACGGTGTATTTTTGTTTATCTCGATGGTTGTGTTCGCTCTTATCACTTATGGACTTTTAGAGCAGCAAGCTCAGCAATCAATAAGAAACCTGGAGAAAATCAATACCTCAATTAAACTAAGTACGGCAGAGAGTTATATTAGCCAATCCCTGAATAATACCGAAAATTTAGCGATGAAAATTGCCTCACATCAAGTGGTGATTTCTACCGCTTTAGGGGGGGGTGCTACACCACAAGAGATTAGTGATAGACTAGCAATCGTGAAACCAGTGACGGGTAAGCACTATATTGTGATCTTGGATATTCTTGGTGACCCAATTTATCAAGAGTTAACCTTACCGGATGAACTGTTCGCTCAACTGCACACTAAGATTGAACAAGGAGATCTATCGAGTGTGTTTAGGGTATTTACCTTTCAAGATGATAGTAATAACTTAATGGTTGCTCTTCCAATACTGTACAACGGTTTTCTAGAAGGTTTACTTGTGTATGTGAAGCCATTTGATATTGACGCCTTTTTATCACCGTTGAGGTTCTCCGAACAATATCAAGTAAGTTTAATTCAAAGCGATAATAGTTGGGGTATGCCTCCCCCAATTGATTGGACGCAACATACAACATACCTCCCTAGATACGACTTGGATTTAGTTTACAGTATTAACCCTGCTATCTATCAAAACAATCGTAACCAATTTATCCGTTCACTCATCATTGCGTTATCGATAGCTGGTGCGTTGACATATATATTGGTCTATTTTACAGGTAAAAAGCTCCTCATATCTCCTTATCAGTCACTAGAAAAGTCTGAGCGCCGATTAAAAAAAGTAGCCATTGAAGCCCAAACCGCAAGTGTCGCTAAATCACAATTTATAGCCTCTATTAGTCATGAGTTGAGAACCCCTATGAACGGGGTTTTGGGGGCAGCTCAACTGCTGACACAGTGTAAAAATAAAGATGAGCGTCATGAGCTTGAACAAACCTTGCTCTCTTCCGGGCACCATATGATCTCAATTCTCAACGATATACTAGATTTTTCTAAAATTGAGGTTGGTAAGCTGACGCTTAATCTTTCTGAATTTAAACTGGCTGACCTACACAATAAAATTGAAAATAGTTATCGACCCTTATGCTTAGATAAAGGTATAACGTTTGAAGGAACGGCCTATTCTGAAACATCAATACACCTAGTTGCCGATGAGACCCGGTTAGCACAGATAGCTCTTAATCTTCTCAATAATGCGTGGAAGTTTACTCAAAAAGGGGAGATCCATTTTTCTACCCGGCTCACGCAAATGAATAACAACGATTATCTAGAAATTAAGGTGTCTGATACGGGAATTGGTATCCCCGCAGAGAAACAAGCAACGATATTTGACCCATTCACTCAGGGCGATGGGAAAACTACGCGTAAATTTGGCGGGACTGGACTTGGCTTAACTATTATTTCCAAGCTCGTAGATACTATGCATGGCACGCTTAACTTGGAAAGTAAAGTAGGTGTAGGGACACGCTTTATCATTTGCGTGCCTGTCAAAGTTGTATCACAGCCTAGAGAGCAAATAAATGAACCAATGAAGTTATTTAATGGCGAAGGGCTGAAAGCTTTGATTGTTGAAGACAATCGTGTAAATAGCATCATCCTATCTAAATTCCTAAAGAAAAGAGGTTTTAAGTGTGATATTGCCCTTGACGGACAAAAAGGTTTTGAGCAAGCGAGCAGAACCTTTTATGACGTAATCATGATGGATAACCATATGCCTATTATGGATGGTACTGAGGCTACGAAACGTATTAAGGCTTTATCTTCACCCTATAGTGATAGCATCGTCATCGCTTGTACCGCTGATGCCTTCGAGGAAAACCTAACTAAAATGCGTGAGGTTGGCTGCGCAGAAATCATCACAAAACCAGTCAATGAGGGGGTGTTAGATTCGGTCTTTAATCAATATCTGTCAAACCAAGCTGTAGAAAAGGCCAACAGTCCATAAATTAATCTGCATGACTAGCTTTGGGCACAGAGAGAAATGTTAGGTATAAAAAGCATAGTTTTCATATTCAGTTTGGTTGTGTAACAGTAATCTTATGCTCCGGGCGTTTTTGCGGGGAGGTCACTATTGCCCAGCTCTTTCTAAAATTCCTCGACACCATTGTCTCAGTTTTTTTCCAAAAAGATTGACAATCGCTGTTCTAACGCCATGAGCTTATAGTGTACATACTTGTCGCCGAGTTTGGTTATCCGGCTTAACTTAGGCCTTTACTCGTGAAACATTATTTCGGAACCAAGCAAATAAACCGCAGTTTTTATTAAATAGAGAACCTTTTGCTTTTGGAAGCGAGTGTCATTGTAGCGGTTTGGCAGCTAATTCCTTAATTCTTCATGACTCGTTGAATATTGGCAGCGCTAAACACATACGCTTGAGCGGGTAGCTTGCTATGAGTAAGTATATAACCAATGTGGTTCAATGGAACTAAATCAAGAACCTACGATCTGGTCAGCTACATCCACTCTCTCTCGCAGCCCTATTCCTAAACCTCTTTACAAAACAACCAACTGGAAGCAATACAACCAATCACTCATTAACCGTGGTTCTCTGACCTTTTGGTTTGATGAAGAGGCGATAAGCGGTTGGGCGCAAAGCAAACAGAATAAGCGCGGGAGACCACGTCGGTTCAGTGATTTGGCTATCACGACAGCACTCATGGTGAAACGCGTGTTTTCTATGCCACTGAGAGCGCTACAAGGATTTGTCGACTCGCTATTTAGATTTCCATGTTCCATTAAGTTGTCCACATTACACCTGCATCAGCGTAGAGCTAAGCAAGTTGGGGTCTCATTTAAGGAGCAATACAGCACCTAGCCACTGATGTTACTGGCCTTAAGGTTTATGGCGAAAGCACATATTGCAGTCGATACAAGCACTCATGAAATTATTGCAGCCGAGCTAAGTTTATCGACGGTTACAGATGGAGAAGTCCTCCCTAACTTACTGAAACAAACACGCCGAAGCCTCCTTGAGGTGTCTGGTGATGGCGCTCACGACACGAGAGCGTGGCACGCAGCTATTAAGATTAAGCGAGTCAGAAGGAACAACCTTCTGGGAGCGTGGTCACCCCCAAAATCTCGCCGTGGGTTGCCAGAAGTTATACGGCTCACATAAGTATTGGAAAGAGCGGTATGGATACCACAAACGTTCATTGTCAGAAACAGCGATGTATCGAGTTAAACAGTTGCTAGGAGGACGATTGAGCTTAAGAAATTACAATGCGCAGGTGGGTGAAACTTACGCGATGATAA
>NZ_JBFSUD010000115.1:7886-11297 GCF_041467175.1 Vibrio sp. 10N.247.310.24 | reverse complement strand
GCTGATCAGATCGTAGGTTCTTGATTTAGTTCCATTGAATTACGCAACAAAGCCTTAGTGATATGGAGCGTACTACAGATTACCAAGGAGCTCAGGTCTTTGTTGTTGCAAGTAAGCAAAGTACTTTTCAAGCTAATTTTATTGCGAAGATTGATGTTGAGGAGGCATTAACTGAGCATAACGACTTTCAGTGGGCTTTGATAATCATTACATCCGGTATGAGTGCTTTTGTTATTTTGAGCCTTGGGTTTACGTTGATCATTGTTAGAAAAGTGACGGGCAAACAAATTGCGTTAAATCGAAGTTTGATTGAACGGTTGGGTAATGCAGCTGAATTTAAAGATAATGATACCGGGATGCACGTGGTTCGAATGAGTCATTACGCAAAAATTGTCGCGGTCAATTATGGTTGTACAAAGCAATGGTGTGAAAACTTATTCACTGCTGCGCCAATGCACGATATCGGTAAGATAGGGATTCCAGATAAGATATTACATAAGCCAGGCAAACTAACCACGCAAGAGTGGGATGTTATGAAAGCACATCCTATATTTGGTGCGAAGATTATCGGAGAACATAGTAGCCCTATGTTGATCATGGCTAAGGATATATCGATAGCACACCATGAGAAATGGGATGGGTCCGGCTATCCTTACAATTTAATGGGCGAACAAATCCCTTTATCAGCACGAATCATTGCAATAGCTGACGTATTTGATGCATTGACCACCGTTAGGCCATACAAAGAAGCATGGAGTGATGAGAAAGCGATAGCATTGATAAAGTCAGAATCCGGGCGCCACTTTGATCCAGAAGTCGTTGATGCCTTCATACGGTCGATTGACGAAATTCTACAAACTAAAGATCAGTATCGCGATATTCAATGTGACCCAACTACCCAAAATCATCTTAAACAAATGTTGATTTAATTGATTTGAAAATAGGCCACTGAATTAGTGGCTTATTTGGTGCTTTGAGTAGGATAGGGAGTTTGTATAAAGGTTTGAACTAGATGGTTTTTCTAGTCCAAACGCAATCTTACGCGTGAATTACGGCGTAGCCGACACATTTGTAAACACAACTTTTAACCTCTTGCTCATCACCTTTTATTGAATCAAATAGGCCTTTAACACCATCGAGCTTAGGTATTATTGGACCCGCAGTTAGGATTGCTTTCTTAAACTTTGGATTGTTGTCGAACGCCTCAGTCCAAGTTTGATAGAACGCCTCAGGTGATTCAAATTTGAGTGGTTGTTTGATGATCTCTACATACTTTGATACTAACTCTAGAGCGAGATCTTCTTTACGCTTGAAGTGTGTATTAATGCCACTACGTGAAATAACCGCTTGTTTAGACAGGCGGGTAAATGTTGCAGCATCAAAGCCTTCATTCAAAGTGATGTCAAAGGCCGCCTCAATAATTCTTCTTTTTGTATTTTCTGCTTTTTCGCTCATTCGCTACGAACCCGAACTTTTAGTCGAAAGTTATTTCTTCATCAACTTCGCAAGATCTGCGAATGGGTTGTGAGTCGCTGACTGATGGTCATCTAAACTCGCTTTTGCATCCACACCATAACGCTCATGGTCAGTGTATTTTGAATGCTCATGATCGTGACAGTACAGGCACAGTAGCTCCCAGTTGCTGCCATCTTCAGGGTTGTTTGTATGGTCGTGATCCACGTGGTGAACGGTAAGCTCTCGGAGGTTTGAGTAAACAAATTCACGCGCACATTTACCACAAACCCAAGGGTACAGTTTTAGTGCTTTTTCGCGGTAGCCTTTCTCTTGGCGAGCATACGCTGCACTCGAACCTGTGAAATCAGAAGACATTGCCAAATCCTTATCAATTGTAATATCCCGATTTTATCACAGCTTTCTTGAAGCTGTCGGTATGTCGTTCGTAAAATCATTGCTAAATGATGCAGTGGACTTATCGAGATTAGATTGAAGTTTGAATACAGACTTACCTTCTACACACACTAACGCTTAAGCGGGTTATGTCTTTCTGGAATAAGCCATGCTTAACAGTTTGAAAATAAATCGTATTCAGGGGTTTTAACCGCAGGCATGTGACCTAATATCAGTTTGTGAGACCCTATATTAATAAGGAAATATCATGTCAGAACAATACACTCCGCCAAAAGTTTGGGTTAACGATACTGCTGGTGGTAACAAGTGGGCAAACATCAATAGTCCTGAATCTGGAGCTCGCTTTGATAAAGAGCTTCCTGTTGGTGACCATGCCTTTCAATTGTATTCTCTTGGCACACCTAACGGTCAAAAAGTCACTATTTTGTTGGAAGAGTTGTTAGCGGCGGGTGTTAAAGAAGCTGAATATGATGCGTACTTGATCAACATCGGTGAGGCTGATCAGTTCTCTTCTGGCTTTGTTGGAGTGAATCCAAACTCCAAAATACCAGCACTTGTCGACAAGTCTGGTGACGAAGACGTTAATGTTTTCGAATCGGCATCTATCTTGATGCATCTAGCAGAAAAATTTGGTCACTTCTTACCAAAAGAAGGGGCAGCAAGAACACAAACCATTAACTGGTTGTTCTGGGCACAAGGTTCTGCGCCATTCCTAGGTGGTGGTTTTGGTCACTTCTACGCTTACGCGGATGAAAAGCAAGAGTACCCAATTAACCGTTTTGCGATGGAAGCGAAGCGTCAACTAGACGTGTTAGACAAACAACTTGCCAATAGCGATTTTGTGGCGGGTGACGAGCTAAGCATCGCTGATATCGCAATTTGGCCTTGGTATGGCAACCTTGTACTAGGAAAAATCTACGATGCCGCTGAGTTCCTACAAGTTGAGTCTTACACCAACGTTGTGCGCTGGGCGAAGCAACTAGAAGCGCGCGAAGGTTTCCAACGAGGTCGAGTAGTGAACCGTTCATTCGGCGAAGAGTGGGAGCAAGTACCAGAGCGCCATTCCGCAGAAGATATCGACCGTGTTTTAAAGCTTAAGCCTTAGTTTTTTTGGAACGTGTTTTTGGGCAGATATACCCTATCGGTCTTAATGTTAATGGCTAATTGAAATGCTGTATCTCTAACGAGGTATGGCATTTTTTTGTATTAGGTACTGGAATGTTTCGCAGTTGGAATAAGGATCTCAAATTTGTTTTTTATTTAAAATTCAATTGCTTATTGGTGGGCGCTTTTATCGTTAAGACAAAAAACAATAGTCATCGAGGTGGAGTAAATCGATAAGATAGCGGTCCATTTTAAACTACGATTAACATCGCTCAATGAAAAAAAACATAATTGCGCTGGCTATCATATCCACGGCTCTTTCAGGATGTAATGACGATTCACGAACCTATGGTGGCACCCCTGACACATTGCCTCCAGCGGACATCATTCCACCAACGGATATTCTTCCGCCGACTGACATCATTCCACCAACGGATA
>NZ_JBFSUD010000115.1:0-7788 GCF_041467175.1 Vibrio sp. 10N.247.310.24 | reverse complement strand
TTTTCTTCCGCCGACTGACATCATTCCGCCAACGGATATTCTTCCGCCGACTGACATCATTCCGCCAACGGATATTCTTCCGCCGACTGACATTATTCCACCTACAGATATTATCCCCCCAACAACTTACATCGGTTCACTGTTGTCGAGCGGGGCGTTTGTGTCTGGAGATGTGTACTGTGACGGCGTTCATCTTGAAAACGGAACGTTCAGTGTTAAACAAGGCGTGAGTTTTAGTTGTACCTTGGGTCACCTTACTTTAGGTGATTTCACTGCTCCTTTCCCTGAGATAACAGAGTTCACGATTTCAAATGATGGGCTTAACGCGGCATTTGAGTTGACAGAATTACACGGAGACAACGTTACTAAAGTACTCGAATCAATTGATGTTTGTGAGACAGAAAGTGCTATCTGTTTAAAAGAACTGGATGCTTTTGATATTGAGGATGTGTTCTCGCAACTTGATGATCAAGATGCTGTCGATGCATACTTTTCATCGAAAGAAGAAGAATCTACCGATGAAGTAGGTAAGGCTCCTAGTTCACACGTAGACACAACTGTTGTTCCTGCGGTTGACCCTAATGCGGACAATAACCTTAACGCTGGTTTTGTTTCTGCAGACGCGGAGTCTACCTATGCTTATAAGCCAAGTGTTGAAGGTAAGGTGTTAACTCGCAGTAAGCTTACAGATGCTAATGGTACGCCGATTTCTGGGATCAGTTTCTTTTCGGCTAACGCGACGGGCGTGACGGATGAAGAGGGAATCTTTGAGTACCTGTGGGGTGACAGAATCGCTTTTGGTATTGATACGTTTGAGTTTGGCTCCATTACGGGTAATCAGATTGCTTATCAATTGTCTGATGTGACCAATAATGTGGTAGAGAAAGCGAATATCCAGTCATTACTAGAGCGCTACGCGGTTGATCATCTAAGTCATTATGAGATATCTGAAGAAGTCCAAGATACCTTTTCAAAGTACCCTAACGTTATAAATGAACTGATTAACCTAACTCTGCCAAATGGGGGATTAATAGAGGGTACAGACTTTGAACTTCCTAATGAGTTTGTTGGTCAGTTTAGCCAAGGGTTAACGGCAGTAATCGATGAGCAGCTGCGCCAAACGCCTCAGTTTATGGATTATGTTCGTCAACCTGCCGTTTTATCTATGGATTCTGGTCAGTATGTAACAGAGTCTCTGCAGCAAATCTTTCACAACGTCACCACATTCCATGTATTCAATGATAATGGTAGCTTTTACGGTGCAACGGGTTATACCCGTGGTATGCGAGCTCTGAATATATCGAACAGAGCATTCCCTGTGATGATGCCAAGAACTGATAAAAACCGTGAGCTTTACTTTGGTGAGCAACAGGCCTGGACTCGTGAAGGCAAGCCTTACATCGCACAACACCCAAGCATCTCGATGCCGCCGATTCCTTTAGTCTCTGAAGACAACGCGACTTATGGTTTTCCATTCGTTACAGCAGGCGAGATAGGCAAAGGTAAGGTCGTGTTCATGGGTAATGGCTTATATCCAAGTATTCTGTCATGCCCTGAAAATTATTGGGCCAATCGAACATTGCATATCGATAGCAACAAACAACAGTGCACTGTTTCGACGTTCGAAAACCTACTGCATGATGACCAAGGCAGCATGAGGTCGTTTTTCTCGAACTTGTTTGAGTGGTTCAATAATGGTCTGCCTATAGCTGGGATGAATGCAGTCACCAATATTGACCAAGCTTATTCGGCTTATCACCACTCCACAATGGGTAAGCAGTACACGTTTTTTGTTAGTCCTCAGTATGGTTTTGCATCAGTAGAAAAGCGCGGTTCAGGTGACTTTGATGGTTTGGATGCGAGCACCACGCCTATTTTGATCCTTCAGGCATACCCACCTAAGTTGGTTCAAGATGGCATGACTAACCAGTTTGTTGCTGACTTGGATAACCCTAACTTAAACCAAGACGATATTACGGCTCTTATTAACTATGTTAATGACGGTGGCAATATCTTGTTTATGGATGCGATTCAAACGACTAACCCTGAACCTATTGGACGCTTAGCGGACGCCGCGGGTGTATCTCTAGGTGGTGAAAACGTTACGCCAACAAACCAAGCTTTCTGCGGTAGCTCTTATTACTGCCAAGCGCCGTATCCAAATCTTCACGTGAAGAGTGAAAAGGAAATGGTGGTTCTTGAGCGTTTTCAAGATAACCAAGGAGAGCCTCCGTTCACGGTAAATCAAGATGGTACGGTTAAGTGGATTGAAGATGAATCCAAAATCAAGTTTGAAATCCCGACTTATGAGGTTGCTAAGTTAGACGCTGAAGGGAAGCCAGTGCTTGATGCGTCTGGTGTAACGGTAATGGAGGCAAAATCCGCACGTATCTTTGTTGAATCTGTAGCAGAGCGTGAAGCGGCGATCAAAGAACTGCAGTCGGCATTCGTTGGCACTGAGCTTTGTCAGAACGAGTATGAATACGAATTTAACTGTATAGAGACTCGTTCTGGAGACGGTGTGACTGTTCGCGGTGCTTATCATAGAGCCGATTTCGATCGCTATGAAGTGAGTAAAACCATTGTCGACAGTATGGTGAAAGCAGCGAACTTGGGTTCTAACTTTACAGCGCTCTACGAGCACGAGATTTACTATCGCACGAAAGGTACTCAAGGTAAGCGTCTGTCTAACAGCGAATTGAATCAAGCGTTTGATAACCTGTCTGTTTGGATGTGGAATGACAACGCATACCGATTTGAAACAGACATACAAGATGAGTTGGGGTTCAAGCAAGCTGTTCAGTTCCTTAACTGTTATACCGAAGACTTACATCAAACAGATACACTAGAAGCACAGTGTCCTGTTGACCTAAAAGCATCGTTAGTCGCTAATGGAATGATATATGGCGAAGGTGAGTTGTCGGGACAGTTGAATCCGAGCTATCCATTAAATTACATGGAGAAACCTCTGACTCGCATTATGTTGGGGCGCTCATTCTGGGATCATGAAATCGTTGTTGATACCACAATGTATCCGGGTCGAACTTCAGGTGCATCTTCGTCAAGTTCGGTTCTTATCCAAACAGATGGCAAGGGCGTCACGTATTCGGCTGGGAACAATCAATCGACAGGTTTATGGGCTCCTCAGCTACAAGATGTGACGATTAGTCATGGTGTCGCTGCAACGATTACTGTAATGATGGCGGATGATCTTACAGGTAAGCCGAATCACGAAACGAGTTTGAAACGCCCTCCACGTATGCAAACCAGCTTTGACTACAATGGATCGAGCTTAACTTTCAAGGTTCCATATGGTGGCCTTATTTACATTCAACCGAAAGTAAAAGAGCTTGATGAAGTCTCGTTTAGCATTGAGGGCGCGTTAAAAGCTGCTTGGTGGAAAGAGGGACAGTGGATTAACACTATTCAATCGGCAGACGCACCAATTGCAGAAATCGATACGGGTTCATTTATTTACACTACACCAATAAGGAATCTAGAATCCGCTGATTTGAACCAATTCGCAACAGATATGAATCGATTCGCTGAAGCTGCAAGTGACTTCTACGGGCGTGATGAGAAACAAAGCACTGGTTTACACCGTAGGTTCACTTATCCAGAACTGAAGGCGTTCCGCCATCGTTTTGTGAATGACGTGCAGATTTCGATTGGTGCTGCTCACTCTGGTTACCCAGTGATGAATTCAAGCTTTAACGCAAATCGGACATACATTCCAACCAACCCTGTGAACGACTGGTTGTTGTGGCATGAAGTTGGTCATAACTTAGCATCAGCTCCTTTCCTAGCGGCTGGTAGTACAGAAGTGACCAATAACCTTCTTGCATTGTATATGCAGGAGTTAGAGGGGCGCAATGCAAACCCTGAAATGGATCGTATTAAATCGGATATTAAGAAAGCACCTAAATGGCTAGAGCTTAATAATGAACATGCGTGGTCACATGGTGATGCAGGTTTACGATTAGTTATGTTTGGTCAGCTAAAAATCTGGGCAAAATCGAATTTTGCAATTGATGATTGGTATACACGCGGCGCAAGCCAATCTGATGTGTATGGTGAAGATGAAGGCTGGAACATGTTCAAACTTATGCACCGTAAAGCTCGAGGTGATACAGAGGGTGATGCGGTTGAAAACTATTGTAGTGCCAAAGATACTGGGCTAACCGGTGGCGACTTAATGATGGTATGTAGCTCCTACGCTTCGAACTATGACTTAAGTGATTTCTTTGTTGCTTGGAACGTGGGAGAAACCTCGATGACTAATGCTGATGGCTCGAAGTCTTATAGTGGTGGAATTAGCTCTAAAGGTCTTAGTGCGGTTGAACAGTTAAAACTAGATAAACCAAAGAACAGCCCCTTGAATGTTGATTCAATTTACTAACGCTAATTCTTGCTAAGGCATTTTACAGCTAAAATATAAACGCCACACTTAAATTACGTGTGGCGTTTTTGTTGCAATGTTCTAGAAATTTCAGCTAGATCAGTCTTCTACATGATGTTTAATACTTCGGCTGCCATTGGTTGGCTGTCCTTGCTAGAGAAAGCAGGTTAAACTGTTTGCATCATAATTCTAAAGGATGGTGCCATGTACCACGGTCATATCTATTTCCCTCTGCGCTTTGCAGAGCAGGCAGAAACACTGCGTCAGAAAATTCTATCGGAACGTAAAGATGTGTTAGAGACTTTCCCATTAATACAGCGTTTGGTTGGGCCACATAAAATGCCGATGTTTGAGATTCACTTTGCGAACAAAGAGTCGGGCATTGTGGAATGGCTTGAAAAAGAACGCGGTGACATGTCGGTGTTGATTCACCCAGTAACCGGCGGTGAAGAAACTCTAGACCATACAGTACGTGCGACTTGGCTTGGTCGCGAGCTTGGTGTATTCGAAGATACGCTGACTAGCTAATTCAATTCTGCGCCCGACAGTGAGTACCTAACAATCTAACTTAGTAACTTAGTAACTTAGTAACTTAGTAACTTAGGTGCTGTCGGGTGTGTCAGCGCACAGCTCGTTTTGCTCATCGTCTTCTTGCCGAAATTCTAGCTTCTCCAGCTATTCCCCAGTAACAGCGATACCGCTACCGACACGCCTAATGCGATTAATATATTGGGTAAGTAAAGACCCCAAATCGCGACACAAACCGCCACGGTTACCACAGCCCACAATAGTGTTTCTAGAATCCAAGTGCCCATAACATTACTCCTAACTAGATTGTGCGATTAGCATAACCAAGCAAGGGTAAACTTTTGGTCACCATCAATTAAGCATCTACAGAATTACCTTAACGTTGAACTCATTGTTGTGAGTTTCATGAGTAAACTGCCAACCTTGGTTCTGACAAACGCGATCAATGAGCTCTAGGCCGATACCAAAAGAGGTTTGCTGTACTGAGTCGTTTGCTAGGTTTTCATCTTCCAAGCGGTTGATTACCTCAAACTGATGTTCTGTCAGTGTGATGCTGATATCTCCGCTGCCACCATGCTGAAATGCATTTCGGATTAAGTTGGTGAGCACAACCTCAGTTAATTCACGGGGCAGGGTATGTTCTTCTTGCTCAACCTTGGTTTGAATGTCCACTTCTTTGTTTTTTAGAAGATATCGTTGGCTTTCGATAATATTATTGAGCAGGGATTCTAGCTTGATTTGCTCATAGTTGGTCTCTATCTCGTTGTTACGACTCATCCATAGCAGAGTCGTTACCAAGGCCTTCATGCTGATGGCTGAACGTTGGATTCGCGCTACGGCACGTTGACCACTGTTTGGAATGTTTTCGGATAACCGCACCAGCATATCGCCACTGGCTGAAATAGTGGCAATCGGTGTTCTTAATTCGTGGCTTGCTGCTCTCAAGCAAAAGCTCTCACGCTCATTGGCTTGGCGTTCACCCTGTACGCTTTTAACCAGTTGCGAAGCCAACTTATGGATCTCTTTATACCGAAACTGAGTCAGCCCTTCTGTGTTGTCCACATCCAGAGATTCAGACCATTTTGATAGCGTAATAATCGGTTTGGTGACTCGGTGTATCAAAAGGCGAATGATCAAAAACACCAAGAGTAAAAGGGCGCCGATGGCAATGAAGGCATTGTTAATTTGGTTCACGGAATCGGGTGGGTTGAGCTCGAACAGATTCAAGTAGAGGGCTTCATCGTACTCAGAAATGATGTACAAGGCTTCGTCTTTACCAGAAACTTGATGTTTGGCGGCATAGAGGTATTGCCCTGATTTATTGTTAGGTGAAGGCTGGTAATGATCATAAATAGCGTCGTTATCAAACGCTTTCCAATCAAAGGCTTGTTGAAATTTAGCGGGCAGCTCCGAATAGGTTAGAAAGGCTTGGAATGTCGGGTTTTGATAGTCTGGTAATTGCCCTGTTTCGATGTAACGTTGTTCTGCGACTTCCAATTCATACAAGAATCCATATTTTGCCGATTCATTAAGGCCAATGTGGTAGCTCTGTGAAACCATCAAACTGTAGATGGCAGTCAGTAACACCACTATTCCAAATAAATAGAGATAGATGTCGCGCTTAATACTGACTCGATTCATGTTCGCGTGTTTCATGATGGCTCCTCATGCAAGACAACACCAATACCATGAACTGTGTGAATCAGTTTTGAGTCAAAGGGCGCATCAACCACTTGTCGAAGCTTAAACAGGTGCGCTTTCACGCTGTCAGAGCTTGGCATTTCGTCTTCCCATGCTTCTTCAAGCTTGGCTTTGCTCACCACGTTAGGGCTGTTTCGCACTAACATCACAAGCATTCGCCAACAGACTGGGGACAGCTTCAATAGCTTGCCGTCTCTAAGGGCTTGGTGCTTGTCTAAGTCCAGTTTGAGATCCGCCACAGACAGTGACGTCACCGATCCTTGAGAGCGACGTATCAGCGCCATAAGCCGTACTTTCAGCTCTTCCATCGCAAAAGGTTTCACTAGATAGTCATCCGAACCCACTTCGAACCCGGCGATTTTGTCTTGTAATGTGTCCCTTGCCGTTAACATAAGGATAGGTGTCGTGACACCTTGTTGGCGAAGAGATTGACAGACATCGAGCCCGTCCATTTTGGGCATGTTGATGTCCGTTAAGATGATGTCATAACGCCCCTCTAACGCAAGATTGAGTCCTGCGCTGCCATTGTAGGCAAAATCGAATTCGAAACCGTCGAGTTCCATATAGTCTGCAATGGCTTCTGCTAAGTCGCTGTCGTCTTCAATCAGCAGGGCGTTAATGCTCATAAGTGTCCTTACTTTGTTTCTCGTTCTCTTTTCCAAGCCCAAATAGGCGGCTGAATAAGAAGCTGTAGTCGATAATTCCAATTTGGCGCATGCCATAACTGTTGGCACAGTTTAACGTAGCCGTGGAAATATACCTTAAATGGGTTCACAGAGTTGATTCTCGGGAACACACCGTATCTGACTTCTTCCTCTTCTTTAGCGAAGGTGCCGAACATACGATCCCAAGTGATAAAGATGCCAGCATAGTTCATATCAAGATATTGCTTGTTGGTCGCGTGATGCACTCTGTGGTGTGAAGGCGTATTAAACACCGCTTCAACAGGGCGGGGCAGGCGCTTAACTGTTTCGGTGTGCAATAGCGTTTGATAAAGCTGCACAAAGGTTTCACACATCAGCACCACAAACGGATTGAATCCGAGCAGGATTAACGGCAAATAAAAGAAGAACGGGAAGAACCAATCCAAAGGCCCGAATCGGTAAGCGGCTTTGTTGCGTAATTAAATTTAAAGATAGAACAACCCCGTTTCGCGTATT
>NZ_JBFSUD010000114.1:0-11434 GCF_041467175.1 Vibrio sp. 10N.247.310.24 | reverse complement strand
CACAACGGTATGCTAAGAACAAAAATGCCGTTCACTCTTAAGTGAACGGCATTAGGGCTTCGGCCCTCTTTTTTTATGAAACAAATCTCGCCTAACTTTCCAGTACGCTGTATTATCAATCACAGTAGAATCACGTACTGTTAACTTCCATGGGCTCTTTCTAAGAGACGGATTAGCAGACTAGAATCAAATATGCATGAGGTTTGTAATGTCTAGTCCTACGCTCACAGACAAAGTATCAAAGATGATTCGCCAAGATATTCTTAATGGTGAGTTAACCCCTGGCCAAAAACTCGTTGTTGCTGATCTAAAAGCACGATACAACGTAGGCGCATCTCCAATTCGTGAAGCCTTAGTGCAGTTATCTTGGAGTAAATACGTAAAGCTAGAGCCACAAAAAGGCTGCTGGGTATCTCCGGTCTCAAAGAAAGAACTCAATGACCTATACGAAAGCCTTCGACTGGTCTCTTCCGTTCTGCTTAAAAAAGCGATCTCAGCTGGCGATGAAAGCTGGGAATTAGAAGTGTTGACCTCTTACCACAAGCTATCACGCCTTCAGAACGTAGAAGAAGAATTTGATTCTGTTGAATGGGAAGAACGCCACCAACAGTTCCATGTCGCGTTGCTTGAAGGTGCTGATTCAGAGAACATGTTTAAGTTCTTTGATGAACTTATTAACCAAGTTAAACGTTACCGCTTCTTAGCAATGTCAGCTGAAACAGCATCTGATGATCTGTTCAATATTGATGAGCACGAAATGATCATGAAGCTAGTACTCTCTAAGAATGCAGAACAAGCAACAGAGTTACTTGATCAACATTTACTAGGTTCAATGAAACGAATTGAAGAAGTTATCGAAGCGGCATAACGCCAAGATAGATTCTAACCAAATAAAAACGGAGCCCAACGGCTCCGTTTTTTGTTTCCAGTATCACGACTGAACTACCACCCAAAAAACTCTTTGTGATGAGTATTGAGCAGTACAACCATAGGTAAAAAATACAGTGCACTCAGTTGAAAGCCAAGAATGACTAATGTGCCTATGGTTAACCTCACTAAAAAATCGACAAACATACCACGCCTCTTTTAACCAGACAGTATGATCCCCAAACTCTTGCTACAGCTAACCTAATTCTACTGTTATCTCTCAAGCCATTGATAATGGCGAGCTAACCAGCTGAATTAAGTTAACGGTGTCATCCCTTTTATATCGGGTAAACACTCTGTTTATTGGTTCGCTTAACACGACGCAACCTGAAGCAAGATAGTTTACTTATTGTTTATTTTAGCTCAAATTTTCATCAGCATTAGACTTTAGTCTAACTACATAAGACTTGTGACATAGGTCGCCTCAAAAGTGAGATTCCTAGTACAGATGTAGAAAGGCACGGCTGAAGTGCTAGCTTTAAAAAATACGAAGCGAGAAAGATGGCTTGATAGGAAAGTGGCTAGTCACTTAAAACGTAAATCTTTTAAGGGCTTAGTCTGTTGAAAGCTAAGTGAAACAGTGAAAGCTAAGTAAACAGTGAAAGCCAAGTGAAATATTAAAGACTAATCGAGTAATGAAAGATTAAGCGACATCAGCATGACTAGGGCACATAGAGACGGTATTGCGCCCAGACGATTTAGATTCGTAGAGCCCAACATCGGCACATTTGTATGAGCGAGTGCTGTTGCTTGTCAAATCAGTGAAACCGACACTCACCGTCACTTTAGTCCCTGAGGATAGCTCTATTTCTATTCGTAATCGATCCAATACACGTTTCGCTTCCGGCAGTGAGGTGTGTGGCATCAGTAATGCAAACTCCTCCCCCCCAACGCGAGCAACAAAATCAGTATTGCGTAGGCTGTCTTGTAGAAGCCTTGCAACACTTGCAATCACTCGGTCGCCTTCCTCGTGGCCAAGTTCGTCATTGATTCGTTTGAAGTTATCAATATCGACTAAAGCTAAGCAAGTGGTCGCTTCATTAGGGTAACGCTCGACCAAGCGAGAATAATACGCGAGCTGCTCTTCGAACTTTCGGCGGTTCCAAAGGTTACTCAAAGAATCTCGTTCACTTAAGATCCTCAAACGCACCTCAAGCTCCTTCCTTACAGAAATATCAACCAAAGACGTAATATAGTAACTGATCTTTCCAGAGCGATTCTTAACGGCTTGTACTCGCATGATGACGGTGAAAGGGATACGTAACTTGTTCTTACACAGAACTTCCCCCTCCCATACTTCTTCTTGCTCTAAGTGTTGCCAGATTGAATCACTCGAGAGTGCCTGCTCGGTATTTTCAAGCAACAGCTGTAATGCATTTTGACCGATAACTTGAGTTTTGCAGTACCCCGTCATGTTCTCAAACTCGTTGTTGATCATCATAGTACGATGCTGCTTATCAGAGATCATGACGGCCGACATGCCGCTCAATGCGGCGCGTGCCAACTTACTTTCTAGACTTCGACGTCGGTAATGAGTCACTAAATAAGCAAACGGAAATGCAAAAACCAGTACCGTTAGCAACACAAACACTTCTTCTTGAGAGAGGTCACTTAAGCTCGGTTCAGCTCGATCCATCAGTTGTTTCTGATTAAGTTGAATCAGTAAATGGACCTTTTGATTATTCGCGAGCATCACCGTGTTAAACGCAAACAAATTGCCATCTTCAAAAACGTGCCCCACCTGATCATTAGAGATCGCTTCCCATGCCTTTGGTGCGATGTTTTTCAGGTTGTAGCCTTTTCTTTCTGGAATAGAATCGCCAAACAGCTTTCCGCTATGGTTACTCGCTATGTAATAACCCGCTTCATTAAGAACTTCTGCTCTAAGATCATTATCAGGTGAAAAGCTAAGACGCGACGATAAACCCCATACGTCGAGATTAATAACAAGGTAGCCCACTCTTTTCTCAGATGTTTCTACAGGGGTAAAGACACGAATTACCGGCATATAAGGGAAGGTGATCTCGCCATGTTCCATTTCAAGCTCAATGCCCCAGCCGCCAATTTGTTCAGCTTCTAGTTTTTGGGCGTATTGAAAGTAGCTCGAGTCAGATTTATCTTGAAGTTGTTGCGGTACCGTTATGTGGCCTGAATCAGCGGAGTAGTTGACACGAACCAGCTCTTTACCCGAGATATCTAACAGGTGGATCTGTGTATACCATTTCTGATTGACAAGGACAGACTGCCAAACCTCTTCAAGTAGATCTTTGGTTTGGTTAGAGGGAGAAGAGGCAAAATTAACCAAGCTTTGGCTGTGACTTAACAGGCCCATTACGGAAACTAATTGAGTCTTAAGAAGATCGTAGTCTCGCTTGGCGTACACCAATTGATGGACGGCTTGCTTGGCCGAGTAGTCAAAACTCTGCTGCTTCACTTCTTTATATCGCTGCAAGTAATATAGAGCAACTGCTGAACAGAGTGTGATTGAGATGATTAGTAATGTAATTATTGATTTTTTATTTCGCATTACTAGCTCAGGAAGAAAAAGAGAGCGCAAGATTATAGCACTCTAGGAAATTAACAAAATAAAAGCCGCTTAAAAAAGCGGCTTTAAAACTATTTTTTAAATACTTCTTGTTTAGGCTTTCAACGCTCGTTCACCACGTGCGATGCCAACAACCCCACTTCGAGCTACTTCAAGTACTTCCGTTACTTCAGACAATGCCTGAATGAAAGCATCCAGCTTCTCGCTAGTGCCGGCCATTTGAACCGTATATTGTGAAGCCGTTACATCAACGATTTGGCCACGAAAAATATCTGCGGTGCGCTTCACTTCAGCGCGAGCAAAGCCGCTAGCGCGTACTTTTACCATCAAAAGTTCACGTTCGATATGCTCAAGCTCAGACACTTCTTGTACCTTGAGTACGTCGATTAACTTGTGTAGCTGTTTTTGGATCTGCTCAAGCTGCATTTCGCTCGAGTTAGTGGTGACATTCAGACGAGAAAGCGTTGGATCATCCGTAGGAGATACATTCAAAGACTCGATGTTGTAGCCACGCTGAGAAAACAAGCCAACCACTCGCGAAAGTGCACCTGGTTGGTTTTCCATTAATAGTGAAAGGATGTGTCTCATATTATGTTCTCTCCGTTTTGCTTAGCCACATGTTATCCATACCCTCGCCTTTGATCTGCATTGGGTATACGTGCTCGGTGTCATCCACACTGATATCGACAAATACCAAACGGTCTTTCATCGCCAGTGCTTTTTCCAAACCTGATTCCAGTTCATCCGGAGATGAAATACGCATGCCAACGTGGCCATAAGCCTCAGCAATCGCAGCAAAATCAGGAACAGAGTCCATATATGAATTAGAGTAACGACCTTGATAAACAATGTCTTGCCACTGTTTTACCATGCCTAAGAAACGGTTGTTAAGGTTAATAATCTTAACGGGAATATTGTATTGCAGCGCAGTCGACAGCTCTTGGATATTCATTTGAATACTGCCGTCACCAGTAACAATCACAACTTCTTCATCAGGTTTCGCAAACTTAACGCCCATACCAGCAGGTAGGCCAAAGCCCATCGTGCCTAGACCACCAGAGTTAATCCAACGGCGTGGCTTGTCAAACGGGTAGTACAAAGCAGCAAACATTTGGTGTTGACCTACATCAGAAGCAACATAGGCATCGCCATTGGTTACTTTATGAAGTGTTTCAATAACTTGTTGTGGCTTAATACGACCAGACGTTTTGTCATATGCTAAGCAGTCACGCTCTTGCCACTGTTTAATTTCACTCCACCAGCTTTCCATCGCTTCAGCATCGTTAGTTCCACCTTGCTCAATAAGCAGGTTAACCATGCTCTCTAGTACTTTTTCCGCTGAACCTACAATCGGTAGATCCACTTTAACGTTCTTAGAGATAGAAGATGGATCGATATCAATGTGCATGATCTTCGCATCAGGGCAGTACTTATCTAGGTTATTGGTGGTTCGATCATCGAAACGTACACCAATACCAAAGATCAAGTCCGCATTGTGCATCGCCATATTGGCTTCATACAAACCATGCATGCCCAACATACCCAAAGAGTTCTTATGGGTACCAGGGAAAGCGCCAAGCCCCATTAGGGTGCTTACCACGGGTAAATTCAGTGCCTCTGCTAATTTTAACAGCGGCTTATCTGCCTCAGAAATAACTGCACCACCACCGACATAAAGTACCGGCTTCTTCGCTTCAAGAAGGGCTTTTAGCGCCTTTTTGATCTGACCTTTATGACCCGTAACCGTTGGGTTATACGAACGCATTTTGATCGTTTCTGGGTATTCATAAGGAAGCTTGATTTGTGGGTTTAAGATGTCTTTTGGCAGATCAATAACCACAGGACCAGGACGTCCTGTCGTTGAAATATAGAATGCTTTTTTAACGACTTCAGGGATATCTTCCGCTTTCTTAACGAGGAAGCTGTGTTTAACGATCGGACGGGATACACCCACGATGTCACACTCTTGGAAGGCGTCATTACCAATTAAGCTATTTGGTACGTTACCAGAAATAACTATCATTGGAATTGAGTCCATGTAGGCGGTGGCAATACCAGTAACGGTATTGGTCGCACCCGGACCAGAACACACAAGTACTACGCCCGGCTTACCGGTAGAACGAGTATAGCCATCTGCCATGTGGGTAGCGGCTTGTTCGTGTCGTACTAATACGTGTTTAATTTCAGCAGTTTTAGCATGCAGCGCATCATAGATATCAAGTACAGAACCACCTGGGTAACCAAAGATTTGTTCTACACCCTCTTCAATTAGAGACTGCACCACCATCTCTGCGCCGGATAACATTTCAGCGCCGGATGACATGGCTGTTTCAGGTTTTGTTGTCATATTGCTCTCCTCACCAGTTTCCAACCATATTTGGTGAACATGTTGGGCTGGTTTTTCATAGTCTAGGGCTTATTCGTAGCCTAATTCGAAATACTTCCACTTTTTCGGCTATGGCTGTCTGTCGTGATAACAACAAACAGTAATACGAAACAACTTTAACGCTTTATTATCATCTGGTCTAACACCTGTTATCCGATAATTACGTCAAAAAACCAACTATTAGCTGAAAGCATTAAATAAAACCCAAACCAAACCCAATAGTTAGATTTAAAAACCAATTAACACCTAAAAAAAAGAGCTTAATATTCAAATGAATCACGATTTATCGATTAATTACGCCCTTATTGGTGTGCGCTTTCGCACATTGTGCTGTGTCAGCAGGCATAAAAAATCCCCCTAAAAATGCAATCACATTCGTAGGGGGATTTTTAAACAACTGAAAATTTATCTAAGCAGAAAACTACTAATCTTTAGGCTTTTCATTGTACATTTCTTCGATTTCGTCTTGATACTTATCGTTGATAACTTTACGACGCAATTTTTGAGTAGGTGTCAGTTCGCCATCATCCATAGAAAATGCTTTTGGCAGCAACTTGAATTTCTTCACTTGCTCAAACTTAGCCAGTTCTTGCTGTAGGTCATTCACACGCTTTTCTAGCATCTCGACAATCTGGTGATGTTTAACAAGCTCAACACGGTCGTGATACTTGATATTCAGCTCTTTGGCATACTCTTCTAGAGAGTCATAACAAGGAACGATCAGCGCAGAAACGAATTTGCGCGTATCAGCGATAACGGCAATCTGTTCGATAAAGTGATCTTTACCAATCGCGCCTTCAACCACTTGCGGTGCAATATACTTACCGCCAGAGGTCTTCATCAATTCTTTAATACGATCAGTAATGAACAGGTTACCATTTTCATCAAAATGTCCCGCATCACCAGTCTTTAGGAAACCGTGCTCGTCAAACGTCTTAGCGGTCTCTTCTGGCATCTTGTAGTAGCCACGCATCACCATTGGACCACGAACAAGAATCTCGTCCTTAGCACCAATTTTCACTTCAGCGCCCGGCATCGACATACCAATCGAATCAGGGTTAAAACAGCGGTCATCCCAGCACGATACTGTTGCCGTGGTTTCTGTCATGCCGTAGCCAAGTTTAACGTTGATACCAATCGCGTGGAAGAAGCGACCAATGGTTTCATCAAGCTTCGCGCCACCACATGGCATGAAGTTGATGTTACCGCCTAATAGAGCTCGCAGTTTAGATAACACAAGTTTATCGGCAAGCGCATGGCTCTTCTTCAGCATGAATGATGGTGTCCGACCTTCTTGGTGACAAACTGAAAGCTTCGCTCCCATGTTCACGGCCCAAGTAAAGAGGACTTTACGGATAAACGGTGCTTTAGACACTTTCTCGTGAATCGCTGAGAATATCTTCTCGTAGAAACGAGGAACTGCAGACATAACCGTTGGCTTAACATCACTCAGCGCATCACGCACTTGCATTGTGTCTTGCAGGTAACAGTTGGTTGCGCCTTTATAAAGGACATAGAAAGTCCAAGCACGCTCAAATACATGTGATAAAGGTAAGAAACACAATGAGACATCGTCTTTGCTTAAGCTAAGGCGCTCATCATGGCCTTTTAGTTGATAGCCAACGTTCGTGTAATCAAGCATTACGCCTTTTGGCTGGCCTGTTGTACCAGAGGTATAGATAAGCGTCAGTAAGTCATCCATACAAGCATCTGCAAGACGAACATCAAGTTCAGCTTGCTGATCTTCAACACCACGAGCCATGAACTCTTTCCAAGAGACGGCAAAGCGATGTCCTTGCAGATCGATATCATCAGACATCGCCACAACAACTTCTAGCTGTTCACACTCTTCAAAAAGGCTAACGGCCGCATCAAATTGAGCTTGCTCGCCAACGAATAAGATCTTCACATCCGCATTTTGAATAATGTAAGAAGACTGCGCCGCTGTGTTGGTTGGGTAGATTGGTACCGTTACAAGACGCGCTTGTAAAGATGCAAAATCTGCCACAGTCCACTGAGGCATATTGTTCGAAAAGATACCGATCTTATCCTGAACTCTCAGTCCGTTAGCCAACAGTGCTAATGAAAGCGTATCGATTTGTTGTCCAAACTGTTCCCAGCTAATACCTTGCCATACATTGTCGACTTTATGCTTCAAAGCTGTACGGTTGCCGCCTTGGGCAATTTGGTCACGAAGTCTTTTTACGATATGAAAATCTAAATTGGCCATCTCTTTACCTTTGGCTTACACCTGTAAGCTTTTTTGAGCGCACAAGTGTACCTCTGATCATGGAAAAGGCAACTGATGAAGCTCAAAGTTATAAGTAATAGTACGTCTCACGCTAAGTTTTCTATCAACAAAAATAGCAGGTACAAAAAAGCCCCAAGCCAGACTCCCAGCTTAGGGCTTACAAATCATAGGGATTAGTGCTTAGTTAAGCGCCACGACTTCGCCACAGATCATCATTAACTGATCTCGTAACCAAATGTGTCCTTTATCCTTTTCACTTGATTCGTGCCAGCTTAGGAAGCCAGAAATTGCCGCATTATCGAATGGGAAATCTAGAATCTGAAGCTGATCTTTGTTCGCGGCATGCTCAACCATCCAACGCGGTGCAATTGTCACAAGCTCAGATTGACCAACAACGTAAAGTACGTTGCTTAAGCTCGTACCTTCGTAGAAAGGTGTGCAATCTAGGTCACGGTAAGCTTGCTCTGAGAAGCTGCGTTGACCATGGATGCGTGACAGTTTTGCGTGCTTTTCGTTAAGCAGCTCTGCCGCTGAAACTTCACCGTTGATACGTGGGTGAGAAGCAGAAGCAACAACAACTAATTCGTCTTGGAAGATCTCAGTGCTTGAAAAGCCCTGCTCATCAAAACGAGCGTAATCAATAACGAAGTCGATTTCTTGGTAGCGCATACGCTCAGAAAGTTGACGATCGAATTCTGCATCCATGTGCAGTTTAACGCTAGGTGCTTGGTCGTTGATTGTCGACATGATCTTAGGTGCAAAACGCATGTCACAAGGGCTACAAATCGCAAGTTTGAACAGACGAGAAGACGACTCTGGAGAGAACACAGAACTTGGCAGTTCATTGCGAACTAACTGCAGTGCTTGGCGGATTGGACCAAACAACTGACGAGCACGTTGAGTCGGCTGAATACCACGACCTTGACGCATGAATAGTTCGTCGTTAAACATCACTTTTAGACGAGCAACAGCGTTACTTACAGCAGGCTGAGACATACCCAGATTATGAGCTGCACGTGTAATGTTTTGCTCTTGCATAACTGCATCAAATACAGTCAAAAGATTTAAGTCGACTCCACGAAGTGTGCTTTCCATTCTGTAGCTTGCAATAGCACTCATTGCGTCTTTTTTCTCTAACATTCAAGTTGCCTCTTGTCGGTTCGACAGCGTTAAATTGGTAATGGTATAGGAATAGATAACCACTAATTCTTATATTTATCAGACCGATGTTTTTCGGATTACCATTACTATTAACCAATAAATCTCGAGCTACCAACAAGATTGATAAAGAATAATTTTATTTTACCTTAATGATTAAATAACATCTAAAAATCAATTATTTATAGAGTTATAAAAAAACATAAAATGCATCACTTATGAGTTTCATTTCGACTTATTTAGCTGTTCTATCGTTTGGTTACATTTGTTACAATTTATTGAACCCATGAATTGTTTGACTGGTTGATTCAGAAATAACACTTATGAGTTAAGTGAGCGATGCATAACTAGGAAAATCTACCTTGTCCCAAAGTTGCTTTCTCAAGTCATCTTGGTTGGACCAATTGCCCGCTAACACCCACTCAACAAGTGCACTTGCCACGTCGGGATAAGTGACCACTTCTGCCTGTTTTTCACCGAGCCAACTGCGCATGATAGCCGCATCTAAAAAGGTCATAGTTTGAGCTAATCCAAGAGCCTCTAGCGTCGCCACATTACTCTGTTGTTCGAACTGCCCTTCGAGTGGTTTAAGAAGCAATTTCTTCCCCAAAGTTAAGGCTTCAGATGGCAATTCAAAGCCGCCATTAGCCACTACACCAGAGCATTGATTGAGGTCGAATTGGAAACCGGCATGACTCAGTGGTTTGAACTCAATATTTTCGACTCGGCTATGCTCAATAACATCCGGGTGGTAACAGACAAAGTTGTGCGAAATGAACTTCATCAGCAGCTCTGAGATCGACTCAAGATCCTCAAACGGCAAATAGACCAACGTAAAATTTTGTGCTGTTTGGGTTTGTTGATCACCAGCCAGCGTGTGAACGATAGGCGGCAGTATCGGTTGTTCAAAGTGATACCAATGCAAACCAATCGAGTGCTCAGTTGGGGCGAAATGTTGAATCACCGAATGTTCAATCCAGTTGCCCCCTTCTTTAGGTACATCGTAGCGGAACGCATTCTGGTGGCTTATGCCAATGCATGGCACACCTTGCCTCTTAGCTGCCCATGCCGTCACAGGTTCAAAGTCATTCAGCACTAAGTCATAAGGCGTCAAATCGATCTGATTAATCTCACCGAGAAATCGCCAGATGTTGTTCTTGATGAATGTCTTACCATATTTAACCTGCCCCTGCTCGCTGTAAAAAGTTAAGCCGCTGCGGGTCTGATAGTTACCAAACGCTTCCATCGAGAAGTACTTGCTCTCGTCTCGCCCAGAGAACAGAAAGTCGACATCAATATTTTGCTGACGAAAAGCCACAGCCATTGCCCTCGCTCGAGCGATGTGCCCATTCCCTGTGCCTTGTACGCCATATAAAATTTTCATGCATGTTCCTTTATGTTTGCCACTTAAGCTCGGCAGTGGTTGTTGCCAACAAAATGATTACAGGATGAGGCTGATAGCAAGGCTAGTACAAGCGATGCCCAAGGCTGCGCCAATCAGTACGTCCGTTAAAAAGTGCACACCAAGTAGGATTCGAGAGCCAGCAATCGCTGCCGCCCAAATCAGGCTAAAGAGATATAAACTCGGATAGAAATGTCCGATTAGAGTCGCCATAACAAAAGCCGCAGCGGAATGCCCAGAAGGCAGGCTGTATTTATCAGATGGCACAATATGGGAGTAAAGCAATGAAGAGAATTCAGCGGGTCTGCGACGCTTGAGGGTATTTTTGGCAAACCAGTAAATAGGTAACTCGATTGCAAAGGCAGTTAAGCCCACCAATAGAAAATCTCGACCGGTGTAACTGTCAGCCAGTAGTGCAACCAAAGCAATCAAAACGTAAAGGTGTCCATCTCCAGTATGAGACACCGCCTTACTGAGTGTCGCCTGTTGTCCGCTATAACGGCTCTTTAAACAGAAAACAGAAAATGCCACATCCCAGCGGACAATAGGTTCGATAGTACGCATACAATCTCCTTAACAATCCTTATTCAGTTAAGGCTCAAGTTATGCTCCTGAAATGACAGTTAAGTGACGTTTTGAATGAACTAAAATGAATTTTGAGGCGAATTGACCGCTTTCGCTAAGCAAGCTGATGGGGCCTAGAAACTGCCTGACCCGTCCTGATATGGGTTGACACTTGATTGACTAAAACGCTCGATGTACTTC
>NZ_JBFSUD010000113.1:0-11541 GCF_041467175.1 Vibrio sp. 10N.247.310.24 | reverse complement strand
TTTATCGCCCAAACTGGTTAAATTTTAACAGTGACAACTATCCTGCCAGAGGGGGTAATCTCAATTGCGTATATTTTTATAGGCTTGATGTATCCATTTTTCAAGGCGTGATAAATTGCTATATAGGGAGATAAAGTTGTAGATACAGGCAGATACCAATTATCATTACTATTTTCCGAGCAAACTCCACGAAAGAGAATCTGTCCTTTTGACAAAAACAATCCGTTTGCTTGTATTTCCGTCCCTAATGCTTTGAAATCATTTCTATTGAACGTTCTATACTTTTTCTGAAACAACTTAAACACAGGGTTTTTAACGTTATTAGCCTTACTCTCTTGCCATTTACTCAAAGTGCTAGAGGATTCAAGAAGGGCCTCAAATTCTAGACATTGTTCAGGCTTTTTATGTTGATTTGGGGCTAATTGATAGTTAATAAGTTCTGAAAATAAATCTAAAACACTTTGAAAACTACCATTCCAACCAATTTGTTTAATATCAAACTTATCTAAGACCATCTATACTCCAAATACACAGCGCTAGTATGCTGCACGCTTACTAACCTCAAGATGATTAAAATGGCCAAATAGCCATAACTTAGAGCATTAACGAAAAACATTCCGTTAATACTCATATTATCCACTATCTGATAGTCTCTCTAAAACGGTTGCGTAACAGAATTCAAAGGCTCTTTCCAATCCCGGAGATGAATACTTTTTCAAGTGGATACGATAATCGGCAATACCATTGTCTTGAATTTCGAAAGTAGACAAAAAATCATTATGTTCGGCCATTATTATTGGCGGATTCCTATAGCCATATTCGTTGAACTGATCGCTGGTAATGTCAATGTAGAAACCATCCAAATAGAGCCAAACGTGAGATCCTAACTCTCTATTATAACCACCATTTTCTCCACGAATTAGCTTTGAATTAAAATATCCGTTATCACTCAAATATGCAGCCAGTAGCTGGGAACTATCATCACAACAAGCGTCGGGAAACTTACTAACAGAAAGTGATGTCCCATCAAAATCACAGGGATTTAGATTCTCCATTGCAGCTCGGAACTGGCTTACCAAAAATGGTAGTCGACCCATTTAGCCTCCAAAATACATAACAATTCATTTGATCTAAAAGTGGGGCATCGTAACAAATATCAGCTTAATGCATCAACGTAAACTTATGTTTTAAAAGATTAAGATTAAAAAACGCTAGTCGATAAACGAGATGAATATTTCTACACACCTCACATCGAGCATTAGATAATCTAACGAAAACTCTCAGAGTAAGACTGACTCCCTTGCCTTTCACCAATAAGGAAAGGGGCAAAATTAACGTGTCCGTAATTTTGTCCATTAAGCAAATAATGAATTAATTCTATAGTGTAAACGTCGCCAAGTGGTGAGAAGCGAACATTCAAATTTGACTGGAATAACAATAGATAGCCGAGTGTTAGTAAGTTAACAACGAGAGGGAATTAATTTTGATAAGGAATAGCACATTAATAAAATGCGTATGATATTAACTAATCTCTAAAGGGGGGTACGTATGAGTAAAAACATTCTGTTAGGATTAGCTAAACCTTAGATAAAAAACGGCAGATCATCGCGTCCCGACTAATCCACCGTCTACACATAATTATGGAGTTATAGGCTTACTGTTACCATTACAGCTAAATCGACAGTGCTCTACTATACCTTTTCATCATCAGGTAAAAATTTAAGCTCCTACCCAATTTTATTTATTATCCTTGAAGAAGCTCAAGATATTCACTTTCTGAAAGAACACTAACACCTTTATCTTTAGCACCATTAATTTTAGTCTCACCAACTTTTTCCCCAGCTACAAGGTAGGTTGTTTTACTAGTTACAGATTTCCCAACTTTAGCCCCTAAAGATTTAGCCTGCTTCTCCATATCACTCCTTTTACCTTGAACCATTGAGCCTGTGAACACTATCACTGCCCCAGCTATCGGAGATAAAAGATCACTTTCTTCTGAATCCTTAGGCGTAATACCCAGATTAAAACCAAGCGTATAAACCTTAAAGAACTCATCCTTAATTTTTGATAACCCTTCTACAATAGCCTCTGCACTCAATTTTGCGAAGCCATCAAGCATAGCTATATCTTCAGCGGAAAGAGAAAATAGGTCTGTTAATGCGTAATGTTGGAGTAACTTTTCGCAGTTTCCGCCACCTAAGCGGCTTACCCCAAATGCAGATAAAAATCGCCAATCTTCAATCTCAACGTCGCGGCTAGCTTGAAGCTGATTAAATAGGTTCTTAGAAGTTTTTTCACCAAAGCCATAACCAACAAATTGATGTGCTTTCAACTGATAGATTTGATGTATATGCTTAATACCATAGTTACTCAACTTCTCAATAACCTTAGGACCAAATCCATCGTTGTTACCCAAGGTTTTAAAAAAATGGATCAAGGTATTCTCTGTCTGTGCTGGACAATCATTCTTATTAGGGCAAATCAAATGATCCGACTCCCAAATAAGGTGAGATTGACAGCTAGGGCAATTTTCAGGTAGTTGAACTTCTACTGGTTTAATAACCTTTTCGATCTTTGGTATTACTAGACCACTTCGAACAATTTGAACTATAGCCCCTTGACCCACTCCATTTGCTTCAACCATCTTATAATGGTGAACTGTCACCCTACTTATGGTTGCGCCACTGATCTTGGTCGGCACTAACTCAGCGACAGGGGATATTCTCCCTGTTCTGGAGGTTTGTGGTGTTACACTTAATACCTCTACTTCAGCGGCTTCTTCATTAATCTTAAAGGCTATTTGCCAGCGATGGAATTTCCTCGTCGCACCCATGTATTCTTTGATGCGAGAGTCTGTCGCTTCTAAGATAACGCCATCCACATCATATCCCACAGCATTCCAAATCTGATCGATGATATCTTCAAAGTTAGCTATCAGTTCTTTATAGTGACCAGTCCAATTATCAATCAAACTGAATGGGTAGAACACACAGGCTCCATCATTAATAGCTTGTTGAACTCGCGGATCAACATTCTTTTCTGCAATAATGGCTGCTTGAATATTACGTGAATTTTCAAAGTATTGACTTAGCTTCTCTTCAAAGTAAGTTTTGTCGATAACAATCTCACCAGCGCCAAGCCCTCGCTCTCCACTTCGTGCAATTTCAAGTCCACGCTCAAATGCTCTCGAAACATCCTGACCTTTAACACCATCGCCCCTTGTATATAGCTTTTCGCCATCATCAAAGGCTGCATAACCATCGAGTTTTGGTGTAACTCGAATATTGATATCCCTAGTGTCTATAGACAAAGCATCTGAAGCCTTAAGAATTCGGTCAAGCCACTTCTGAATCTCTTCTTTAGAATAAGCCTTATCTGTAGATAGCATTTTTTGAGGGAGCGAAACTGTTTTACCTAAGCTCATAACCTCTGATTCAACAGATGTAACAAACGGATGTTCAGGATTTTTTTCTGCAAACTCATTACTGAATTTATCATACTGAGAATCACTAATTACCTTAAAACCAGAGCGATAACATGCATTCGCTACTATCAACAATGATAGTTGGTCTTCGCTTCTAAGTGAGTGGAAAGCACTTTCTCTGATTGCTATTTCTAGCATGTTTAAATCAAGATCTGCTTCCAACTTTTTAATGATTGAGAGCTGATCATTGTTAAACTTAAATTCTGTCATTATTTACTACCAATTTGGTTTTAGCTCTGGTCTAGAAGTTTTACCCTTATAAAGAGTGACTAACTAGCCATGGATCAACTTAGCAAGTATGGCTTAATTATCTATATGAAACATTACTTGCTAAGGTGACACTCACGTCACCGGCACGGCGGATAATCACGCTATCTCCGACCTTCACTCCTAAACGAGCGATCTCATCAGCATTGTGCAACGTTGCATTACTCACCGTCACGCCGCCAACAAAAATAGGTTCAAGCTTAGCAACCGGCGTAATAGCGCCTGTACGACCGACCTGAAACTCAATATCATTGAGCAGAGTAATTTCTTCTTGAGCTGGGAACTTGTAAGCAATAGCCCAGCGAGGTGCTCGTGCAACAAAACCTAGAGTTTCTTGTGCGGCAATGTCATCAACCTTAATCACCACCCCATCAATTTCATAAGCCAAGGTGTCACGACGAGTCATGATATCTTGGTAATAGGCTTTTACATCCTCAAGAGAACTTAGTTGCTTTGTCTCTGGACACATAGGCAAGCCCCAAGCCTTGAGCTGTAGGAAACGTTGATAGTGGCTATTTGAAAGCTCAGCGCCTTGTACAACACCGACACTGTATGCGTAGAAAGCCAAGGGGCGTTTTGCTGTAATACGAGAATCAAGCTGACGTAAGCTACCTGCGGCGGCATTACGTGGATTCACAAAGACCTTCTCGCCCTTCTTTAATGCCATCTCATTCAATTTGTCGAAGCCCGCTTTTGGCATAAACACTTCGCCACGTACTTCAATACGTTCCGGCCAACCTTCACCTTGTAACTTAAGCGGAATCGAGCTGATCGTACGCACGTTTTCGGTAATATTTTCGCCAGTCGCACCATCACCACGCGTCGCTGCCTGTACTAAGGTGCCTTTTACATAGAGTAGGCTCACCGCTAAACCATCAAGCTTAGGTTCACAACAGAAGGTCTTTAGGTTCGCAGTTGGCGCTCGATCAGACATGCGCTTATTGAACGCATCTAAATCGTCATCAGAGAAAGCATTATCTAAAGAAAGCATCGGGATCTCATGGGTCACTTGAGTGAAGCCGTCTAGAGGCTGACCGCCGACACGCTGACTCGGCGAATCTACCGTCACAAGTTCTGGGTTCTCTTCTTCGATCTTTAGCAGTTGTTGCATCAATCGATCGTACTCGACATCAGGGATCTCAGGGCTATCTTCTACGTAATAACGAACGGCATGATAGTGCAGAGTTTCTCTTAACTGCTCTAAGGTAACTTGAATCGATTCTTTCATATCATTCTCTGTCGTGATTGAAATATCAAAAAGGGCTCCCTTAGGAGCCCTTTTCTATAAATATAGATTATTTACAAGGCTAAACAATACGGCTAGGCGTTAGCTACCGTCATAAAGTCTCGGATTTGCTTACGGTAATCAGACAAACGGTTTGGCGTCATTAAGTTACGTGACTCATCCAATACGTTTCCGCCCATATCGTCGGCAATTTTCTGTGCAGCACTCAGCATCACATTGAAGTTTTGATCAGCTTGACCATAACAAGGCAGCGTCATAAAGAACGAAATACCTTTTGTGGTAAAGTCAGCAGGATCGTCATGTTCTAGTGTTCCTGGCTGCATCATATTTGCTACGCTGAAAATAACTTTTGGCTCATCGCTCGCTTGTGCAAAGCAGTGATAAATCGACATTTCACCATAAGCTAGGCCGTTGTTCTCCATGCTACGGAAAAGTTCAGTACCCACAAATGGGATCTCCCCAGCACAGTGAACATTAAGAACAATGACTTCAAGGCCAAGATCTTCATCTGAATGAGCTTTTTCATCTAACTTACTTTCGTTAACTAAATTAACTTCGTCACCCAACTGAGCTTCTTCTGCTAAGTTAGCATCTTTATCTAACTTAGTTTCTTCAACCGAAGTAACACTTTGTGCTGCAACCACTTCTTTCCCAATAAATGGTTCGCTTGGCGTTAAGCCTTCGCTAGAAAGTAGTGGATCAGCGACCGTATCAGAGGCTTCTTCAAACGAACCGTACTGCTCTTTAAAGCCTGCGTGATTTTGTTTTTGCTCGTCAGTCAATTCAAAGTTAGGAACTTCAGGTTCAACAACCTTCTCTTCCTCAACCTGTTCAAGTTCACCTTTAACTTCGATCGGGTCTTCAACACTGAAAGAAGGAAGATCATTCAATTCTATTTCGTCTTCGTGAGCTTCTTTTTGCTGTGGCGCTGACAATGGATCTGAGTCAATCAGCGGATCAGTTGCAGACGGTGAGACAGCAAAATCCGGTTCTTTACGCTCTTTTCGGATTATCTCAAAATCATCCTCAGGAGCGAATGAACGGTTTGGGATCGTTTCAGCTTCATCTAAGCTGTCGTTATCAAGCTTACCAAGCGGCTTATCTCCAAACTTTGCTTTCCCTTCTTTCTTACTCGTCCATAGACCATGGAACAATAGTGCGGCGATAGCTAATGCGCCAACAATAATGAGTACAAATCGCAATTCCTGCATTTTTCGCTCTCAGCTTTCTTAGTCAACTAGCTATAAACACGCTGTCACTAAGTTAGGTTAATTTGGCTAATCTCACTACTCTATCAAAAGTAGCCACTGTTTTAGAACCACTTAATACAATTAGTTCATTACTTGGTGTGATTTTCACCACGCTTTTTTTCTTAATTTCGGTCGAGTACACTAGAGATGTTTGCTATTTAACCAAATTCACATGTGACCCAATTTAAATATGACTATTGAATCTGTTCCTCGCTCTGGCTTTGGCTATTTTATTTTCGGAATAAAAATTGCCTTATCGCCGAGTATCCGTAAGTTTGTACTGCTTCCTCTTATCGCTAACGTGTTACTTGTGGGCGGTGCTTTATTTTATATTTTCTCCAACTTAAACACTTGGATTGAAGGCTGGATTGGTGCATTGCCAAGTTTCTTGTCGTGGTTGTCATATATCCTATGGCCACTACTTGTGTTAACCGTTTTGGCCACGTTTTCGTATTTCTTCAGTACACTCGCTAACTTTATTGCCGCACCTTTCAACGGATTACTCGCGGAAAAAGTCGAAGAACTGCTGAGTGGTAAAAAAGTCAATGATGATGGTTTACTGGATGTGCTTAAAGACACCCCTCGTATTTTAGCAAGAGAATGGCGCAAGCTTGTCTATATCCTGCCAAAAGCGATCGGTTTGTTCCTACTTTTGTTAATTCCAGCGCTAGGACAAACTGTTGCACCGTTTTTATGGTTCATTTTCACTGCATGGATGTTAGCTATTCAGTACGCTGACTACCCATTCGACAACCATAAAATCAAGTTCGATGACATGAGAAATAATTTGAAACAAAAGCAAGGTAAGAGCTACAGCTTCGGCGCACTTGTTTCCGTGTTTACTACCATTCCAGTTTTAAACCTGATTGTGATGCCAGTTGCCGTCTGCGGCGCTACTGCAATGTGGGTTGCAGAGTTTAAAGACCAAGCCCTACGCTCTCGCCTATAGTTCTACAGCCTGCTCTAACAACGCCTATCTTTTTGAAGTTCTGATTTCAATAAAGATAGGCGTGAATCCTGCGACATCTCTATATGATATAACTTTTTAATCCTTTTACCTTTTTTTCAACTTGTTTAATCTAAATTCAAGCTAAACAAACATCGAAAGACACTAGACGGTAAATTGGTAGATATACTACGTTTAGTTCTGTCATTAAATGAAGGAATATCGCATGAGCAAGATCTACGAAGACAACACCCTAACGATTGGTAACACACCTCTAGTCCGCCTAAACAAAGTAAGCAAAGGTAACGTCCTAGCTAAGATCGAAGCTCGTAACCCAAGCTTCAGCGTTAAGTGTCGTATCGGTTCAAACATGATCTGGGAAGCAGAAAAAGCAGGTACGCTTAAGCCAGGTATCGAGCTTGTTGAGCCTACCAGTGGTAATACAGGTGTTGCTCTTGCATTTGTTGCTGCAGCGCGCGGTTACAAGCTAACACTAACAATGCCTGAATCAATGAGCCTAGAACGTCGTAAGCTGCTTAAAGCTCTTGGCGCAAACCTAGTGCTAACTGAAGCACCAAAAGGTATGAACGGCGCGATTGCTAAAGCTGAAGAGATTGTTGCTTCAGACCCAGACAAGTATCTACTACTGCAACAATTCAACAACCCAGCGAACCCACAAATTCACGAGCAGACAACTGGCCCGGAAATTTGGGAAGCAACAGATGGTGAGATCGACGTGTTTGTAGCCGGTGTAGGTACAGGTGGCACTATCACTGGAACAAGTCGTTACATTAAAGGTGAAAAAGGCAAAGCCATCACTTCTGTAGCTGTTGAACCAGCAGAATCTCCAGTGATTGCGCAGGCACTTGCAGGTGAAGAAATCAAACCAGCACCACACAAAATCCAAGGTATTGGCGCAGGTTTCATTCCTGGCAACCTAGATTTAGACATTATTGACCGTGTAGAGTCAGTAACTTCTGAAGAAGCAATTGAGATGGCTCAACGCCTAATGAAAGAAGAAGGTATCCTAGCGGGCATCTCATCTGGTGCAGCAGTAGTAGCAGCAAACAGAATTTCGGAACTACCTGAATTTGCAGGAAAAACTATCGTTACTGTACTACCAAGCTCGGGCGAGCGTTACCTTAGTACGGCCCTATTTGCTGGTATCTTTACGGAAAAAGAGAACCAACAATAATATGTGGTCAAATCAATTTTTCGTCCAAAAAAGCCCCATTTAGGGGCTTTTTTGTTGATCCCTGCCTCACCTTTGGTAATATCGGGTCTGTTTTATTTTTCGCTTCAAAATAAAAGAAGCAATAAACAAATTCTGAAAGTTATGAGTACTCAACAAAAGACGACCATGGCTGGATAAAAATTTATAACCAGTCTAAGTTCTAACACGAACATGGCGTACTAGCCTCTAGCGCATTTGAGCTAAAGCAGTTAAGCTAAATCTGGTTACAAACTTACAAAAAATAAATTAATTGGGGTATATAAAATGTACGAGAAGCAAGTAGAAATCACAGCAGAAAACGGTCTTCACACTCGTCCAGCTGCACAGTTTGTTAAAGAAGCAAAATCTTTCGACGCTGACATCACAGTGACTTCTAACGGCAAAAGCGCTAGCGCGAAAAGCCTGTTCAAACTACAAACTTTAGGCCTGGTAAAAGGTACTAACGTTACTATTTCAGCTGAAGGCCCTCAAGCTCAGCAAGCTGTAGACCACCTAGTTGCTCTTATGGATCAACTACACTAATACGGTCTCCTTCTTTCAAAGCCATTTTGCACAGCAAAGTGGCTTTGTTCGAAATAGATAGCAATTCGAAATAGATAGCAATAAGCGCGACATTAGTCGACGACTTAAAGTCACACATTCTCCCGTTTACAGTTGAACAACTAAGGTAAGGCTATGATTTCAGGCATCCTAGCATCTCCTGGTATTGCTTTCGGTAAAGCACTACTACTTCAAGAAGATGAAATTGTCCTAAACACTCAATCTATCTCAGACGATCAAGTTGAAGCAGAAGTTCAGCGTTTTTTTGACGCTCGTAACAAATCTTCTCAACAACTTGAAGTTGTAAAGCAAAAAGCACTTGAAACTTTTGGCGAAGAAAAAGAAGCAATCTTTGAAGGCCACATCATGCTGCTTGAAGATGAAGAGCTAGAAGAAGAGATTTTAGCACTCATCAAGAAAGACAAAATGCACGCAGACAACGCGATCTACACAGTGATCGAAGAGCAAGCTGTTGCACTTGAGTCGCTTGATGATGAGTACCTAAAAGAACGTGCGACTGATATCCGTGATATCGGTACTCGCTTCGTTAAAAATGCACTAGGCATCAACATTGTATCTCTAGCAGATATCAATGAAGAAGTTATCCTAGTTGCTTACGATTTAACGCCATCTGAAACGGCACAAATCAACCTAGACTACGTTCTTGGTTTTGCTTGTGACATCGGCGGTCGTACATCTCATACTTCAATCATGGCACGTTCACTTGAGCTTCCAGCTATCGTTGGTACTAACGATATTACTAAGCAAGTTAAAAACGGCGACATGCTTGTGCTAGACGCGATGAACAACAAGATCATCATCAACCCTTCTGACGCTGAATTAGCAGAAGCTAAGAAAATCAAATCTGATTTTGAAGCAGAAGCAGTTGAACTAGCAAAACTAAAAGATTTACATGCTGAAACTCTAGACGGTCACCGTGTAGAAGTTTGTGGCAACATCGGTACAGTAAAAGACTGTGACGGTATTCTGCGTAACGGCGGTGAAGGCGTTGGTCTGTACCGTACTGAATTCCTATTCATGGACCGTACTGCACTTCCTACTGAAGAAGAGCAATACGTTGCTTACAAAGAAGTAGCGGAAGCAATGGAAGGCGAGTCAGTGATTATCCGTACTATGGATATCGGTGGCGATAAAGACCTACCATACATGGACCTTCCACAAGAGATGAACCCTTTCCTAGGCTGGCGTGCAGTACGTATCAGCTTGGATCGTCGTGAAATTCTACGTGACCAACTACGTGGTATCCTACGTGCATCTGCACACGGTAAACTACGCATCATGTTCCCAATGATCATTTCTGTTGAAGAGATCCGTGAACTGAAAAAAGCAATCGAAGAGTACAAAGTTGAACTTCGCGCTGAAGGCCTAGCTTTCGATGAAGAAATCGAAATCGGCGTAATGGTTGAGACTCCAGCAGCCGCTGCAATCGCACACCACCTAGCGAAAGAAGTATCTTTCTTCTCTATCGGTACTAACGACCTAACGCAATATACACTTGCGGTAGACCGTGGTAACGAAATGATTTCTCACCTATACAACCCACTATCTCCAGCGGTTCTTCTTGTTATCAAGCAAGTAATCGATGCTTCTCACAAAGAAGGTAAATGGACAGGTATGTGTGGCGAACTAGCAGGTGATGAGCGTGCAACTCTACTTCTTCTTGGTATGGGTCTAGATGAGTTCTCTATGAGCGGTATCTCTATCCCTAAAGTTAAGAAAGTAATCCGTAACTCTAACTTCGCTGAAGTTAAAGCTATGGCTGACGAAGCACTATCTCTACCTACAGCTGCAGAAATTGAAGCTTGTGTAGAAAAGTTCATCGCTGAGAAAACTCAGTAATCACCAAGAGCTTAATGAAGTTAGACGGCTAAAAATAGTCGTCTAATTTGTTAGATTGGTATAGTATATTCTACAGAATAAAACTAAACGTTAGGAGCATGACACAATGGGTCTGTTTGACAAACTGAAAAAGCTTGTATCTGATGACAGCGCTGATGCTGGTGCAATCGAAATCATCGCACCTCTTTCTGGTGAAATCGTAAACATCGAAGACGTGCCAGATGTAGTTTTCGCTGAAAAAATCGTTGGTGATGGCATTGCTATCAAACCAGCTGGCGATAAAATGGTAGCTCCAGTTAACGGTACTATCGGTAAAATCTTCGAAACAAACCACGCATTCTCTATCGAGTCTGACGACGGTATTGAGCTTTTCGTTCACTTCGGTATCGATACTGTTGAACTTAAAGGCGAAGGCTTCACTCGTGTAGCTGAAGAAGGTCAATCTGTTAAAGCTGGTGACACAATCATCACTTTCGACCTTGCGCTTCTAGAAGAGAAAGCAAAATCTACGCTTACTCCAGTTGTTATCTCTAACATGGACGAAATCAAGGAGCTGAACAAGCTTTCTGGTTCTGTAACTGTTGGCGAAACTCCAGTTCTTAAAGTAACTAAGTAATCCCGATTACTTATCTGCTTTAATTAAAACGCTACCTAAGGGTAGTAATGCCGTTCACTTAAGAGTGAACGGCATTTTTGTTCTTAGCATACCGTTGT
>NZ_JBFSUD010000112.1:0-11637 GCF_041467175.1 Vibrio sp. 10N.247.310.24 | reverse complement strand
GCTGATCAGATCGTAGGTTCTTGATTTAGTTCCATTGAATTACGCAACAAAGCCGAGTCTTATTGTAGGTGTAACCAAACTTAGACTCTTTAAGGCGTTGAACATTTTCGTAATTGTATGAACTTCCGCCAAAAGTGAATAGTAAAAAGATGTTAGGCGAAGCTTCCCAAAACTCGATAAGTTCAGAAAGTAAGTGTTGTAGTTGTATTCCATCCACTCTCTGATACTTTGAGAACTGATCTTGAAAACGACTTGTATGCTCTTCGATGAGCTGATCAAACAATTGCTCTTTGTTATTAAAGTAATAAAGAATTAACGCGGGGCTTACACCCGCAGACTTAGCAATAGACCGAATTGAAACTTTACTATAAGGCTGAGAAATAAATAGCTTTTCTGCTGAGCTCAAGATTTTTGTTCTTTTGTCATTTAGCATCAGATTGTATCCTCACCTATTTGTTTATATTACCCGCGCATTCTATAACTCAACCAAATAATCTCAACATGCCCATTTTTATATCAAACAAACTAAATGAATAAAAATATAAAAAATTTGGATTTTTTAGAAAATAGAGCAAAAAGCAACCAGCAAGATTGCCTTATTAAACAATAAGATAGGGAATTGACAAGCGATTGTAAGCGGTAAGTAAGAGAGTTCGAGCAGTATGTAAGCCAATGTAAGAGTGGCGCCCTATTAGAGCGCCACACGAAAAGCCTTTACTTTGCAGCTCAAGCTTTTATTTTATAGCTCAAACTTAAAGCTTTAGAAGAACCTTAACTGAGCTATCAACTAAAGAGTCATCGATATAAGCAATTTTGTTTGAAGAGCTAGCGACCATGTCTTTCGCTAAGCTTTCTTGACCTACAGCTTTAGGTGGTTGACCTTTACCCGTAAATACTCGCTTTGCCCAGTAAGCTTGAAGCTGTGCTTCTGTCTTCTTTGTAATTGCTTGGTGAAAAGTACCCTTAAGTGGGTGACCGTCTTCCAAGTCTACCGCTTCAATCTGTAGAGACTTTGCTTTACCTAGATACAGTTTTTTAACTGTTGAAGCGTCAAGCTCATTCATTGATGGGTTGCCAACAACAACCAAACCAGCGAAAGCGTTCATGCTGCTAAGAAGAGCAGCGGCTACCAATGCTTTTTTAAACATAATTCTCTTCCTTAAAATACCGCGTCAACTTTAACTGTGTACAAGATGTTGTCTTCGTTCTTGTAAGATGCGTTAACACCACCATTAGTTGAACCGAAGTTGGTTAGGTAGCTAACATCACCTTTCAGCGCGATATTAGGCATAAAGTCCCAACGAGTACCGATGCTGTAAGTTGTGCGTTGGATATTCATGTTGCTAGAGATAGCGGCTGCAGAGCCGAAAGCATATTTAGTAGCAGCACTTGGGTTCTTAACCATGTTTACGTATTGACGTTTAACCTGGTTGTTACGTTCTGCATCGTCTGTCGATTCCATGTGCGCTACAGTTACGTAAGGCGTGAATTCGTTCACACGGTAAGCCGTTGTCAGGTAAGCAGAATCTACATCGTGATAGAAACCTTCAACCGTTGTACGAGTAACTTCTGAAACTAGCGATAGGTTACCGTTGTCGTATCGACCACCAACACCGTAGAACTTCGCTTTCTCATCGTTAAACGTTGTGTTTAAAATAGGTGGCTTATTCTTAACGTTCCAGTTTGTTGTTGAGCTTACCACTGCTTGAGCGTAAACCGTACGTAAAGTCCAAGTGTCGTCTGTCCAGTTGATCACACCACCAGCGATGTCATCAAACTGCGTATCAGCATTGTAGCTATGCTTAGACGCTGAAAGCTTTTGTGAACCTACGAAACCTTGGAATGATACAGTGCTGTCGTCTAACTCAACGTCATAGATGAAATCACCACCAGTAAGTGACGTAAGAACCACAGAACCATAAACTTCACTAGGAACGCGAACGCTTGTTTGAGCGTAACCCACTTCTAGGTAGTCAGAGTACATGAACAGAGGAAGACGTAGCTTACCGCCACGGACTGTCAAATTTGGTGTTACTTTATGGCTTAGAAATGCCCACTCAACATCCGGTGTCCAGTTTTCTTTCTTGTTACCGCGAGCAACCATTTGCACTACAGCTGAAGTAGAGTCGTTAACTTCAAACTCACCTTGCAAACCAATTAGAGAACCTTCATCAAAGCGTACTTTGTTTTGTGACTTCATGAAACCATGGCTATTGTTACCAAGTTGCATGTTCAAAGACGCAAAACCATTGAAGCTAAATTTATCAGCGACTGAATTTAGTTCTTTTGCTTCAAGAATAGCGACCTTGTTCTCAAGCTCAGCCAATTTTTGCTCATCTGTAGCGTGTGCAGCGAATGAAGTCGCAAGTGCTACCGCTAACGGCAATAAGCGAAAAGAGGAGTTAGTCATTGTTGTTCTCCGTTATACTTTAAATTGTGATGTTGATTTACTCAGCTCTGTAACGATACCACTCAGTTGGTGACTTAGAGCTTCGAGTTGATCTGTCGACTGAGACACTTGATGAGAGCACTGTCTAAAATCATCCATATGGGTGTGGATTTGTTTTGAAGCACGAGCTTGATGCTCTGTAGTACTTGCAATTTGTTTGTTGAGCTCGGTAATTTCTTCTACCTGGCCACTAATTTCTAATAGATAGTCACCCGCGTTTTGCGCGTCTCCAACCGCCTGTGACGAGCTCGCTAAGCCTTGGTCCATAGCGCCAACAGCAGCGTTAGAGCCGGACTTAAGGTCGACCAACAAGGCATTAATTTCTGTTGCGGATTGTTGAGTATTGTTCGCTAACACGCGCACTTCGTCGGACACAACAGCAAAGCCTCGGCCATGTTCACCAGCTCGCGCAGCTTCAATTGCAGCATTTAGTGCTAACAAATTCGTTTGCTCAGCGACACTTTGTATTGTGTTTAGTATTGAGCCAACATTGCTTGCATTCTGATCGAGTTCTTTCAACTTACAGGCCGTATCACGGATGTTTGTCGCAAGCTCTTCAATTTCTTTACTCGTTTTAAGAACCACTTGTGTTCCTGTTTGAGCACTAGAATTGGCTTTTTGAGCTTGAGAATCTGCATGCGATGCAAAGTTAACAACTTGTTCTATGAGGTCGATGATGTTATTGACCGCCTCGGTAACCTCTTCGATGTGATCACGTTGAGTGCTATTTAGAGCCAAGGTTTGATTCGACTCGCTACGAATCTTGTCGCTGACAACCTCAAGCTCGTGTCCAATGCTTAACGTACTCGCGATAATGCCTTGTAGCTTTTCAATGAATTGATTGAAACTCTCAACAAGCGTTGATATCTCATCTTTTCCTGCGTAGTCGATGCGTACCGTTAAGTCACCATCCCCAGTCGCAATCGCCTTCATCTTTTCTGTCACAAGCAATATTGAGCTAATAACCGATTTGAATATTGCGTAACCAACCGAAATCACAGAGATCAAAAAGAACACACCTAACCAAATAGATTGATTCGCAGCGTCGTTTGCGGCTTTTTCAGAGTGCAAGATAGTGTCTACGACCTTCTGACTCGCGGATGCACGTAACGTCTCGCTTAACGCAACTAATGAATCATATTCAGTGCTAAGTTGGTTCGCTCTGGAGGTCAGGCTCTCGAAAGAGTCATTGAGATTAATAAAATCTTCGCTCAGCGCGTACGCAGAATCCGTGTACCTTGCTAGTTGTTGTGACAGTTTATTAAAAGCTGTCGCTTGTGAAGGTAAAACATCGGCACCACGACTCGCTTCAACTTGCAGTTCAGAAGAAATTTGACGTGCAAAATCGAGAGCTTGCTCATCTTCCATCACGACAGCAGCTTCGAACTGTTGCTTCACGTTAGGTAAAAGAGAATATATTTTCGTCGCATGCTCAAGTGCAGGGTAGTAACTTGACTCTAACTGCTTTAGGCGCTGACTATTATCATTATGAATAAAGACATTTATTGAGATAATGGCAGCTAGGCTAAGAGATATTATTGAGAGCAGTACAATAAACTGTACTTTAATGTTGATATAGCGAGACAATAGCATAAGGTTTTTTCATTAGCGCTGGTTGTGGCTGATGGTAACGTTTGTTCATATTTAATAGCGAACACATTCACTAAACAAATTTACCGTTATGTTCAAAGCCCGCTTATTTAATTTCTTTAATTAAGTTCAGCTCTTTAATTTTGCTGTCCCAGTCTTCTTTCCACTCTAATAGTTTACGAGCGGGCATTGGACGAGCGATAAAATAGCCCTGAACCAATGTGTCGACATTACTGATTTCACGAATGTCCATCCAAAGAGAATGATCCTCAACCCCTTCAGCAACCGTACTCAGTTCTAATAAGTGAGCCAAGTAGAGAGTAGCGCGAACAATGGCATGGCTTGAACGACTGCTCTGAATGTTTTTCACAAAGTCGATATCCAGTTTCAGTGCTGAAAATGGCAGGTCATCTAATTGCTTGAGTGAAGAGTAACCTGTTCCAAAGTCGTCAATCGCCAGGGGAATACCGCGCATGCATATCCTCGTGGTGGACGCTAAAGCAAGAGCGACACTTTCAACTAAATCAGATTCTGTTAATTCCAATTTTATCTGCTCTGTCTCAAGTTCACCTTGGTCGATCAAAGCGAAGATATAATCAACAATATCACCGTCAATAATATCTTTAGCTGTCAGGTTTATTGCAAATCTCCGCTCTCCGAGAAATGACTTCTCATTGATCGCTTGATTGATTAAATACTTCATCACCTCTCCCATTTTTCCTGACTCAAGTAACCGAGACAAAAAGAAAAAAGGGCTGAGTACGCCATAACGAGGGTGCTGCCATCGAATTAGCGATTCACTTTCTCGCCATTCACCACTATGGATACACACTATCGGTTGGTAATAGAACATAAACTCTTGGTTGCTTACCGCTTTTGCTATGTCTTCATCCGTAATAACGATGTCGCTATTAGAATTAGAAGCAGCCGCTTCTTTTGTAGAGTTAAGGTTAATTAACTTTGACAGCGACTCTTTTGCTATTGGCTTCTCAAGAACACCAAGCAAATTCAGGTTAAACGCTTTACACATCTTCCTTGCGGCATCGAGCACTGTTTTGCTTTCCGCACTTGTGATGATGATATTGCCTTGAAAATCGGCCTCAGCAAGGCGTTTTAGGAGTTCGATACCATCGATCATCGGCATATTCAGATCACATAAGATCAAATCGACAGAAGAGGCTTCAATAAACTCTAGAGCCTTATATCCACATTCAAAAGGTTGGACATTTTCCATACCCAAACTCTTTAAAACCATCCCCATTACATTCAATTGAAAAGGGTGATCTTCTATCACTACAACATGCTGGTTCATGGTAGCTCCTTAAATGGTTTGATTGATTCTGAACAATAAGTCTTCAATTGGTTCGTCAGCTGTTCGAGGTTATCGTAATGTGCTTGAATACCATCTAAGTCACTTAAGGAGACCAATTCCATTGTTTGCAATTGATTGGCAATGTCCTCTGTGCCTACCATTTTTGCAGCTCCCTTCATCTTATGAGCTACCTGTTTAATGGCTTCGAGATCTCGCTGTTCACACGCAGCTTGAAGCAGAGGCATGTCAGCTTGATGGCTCTTGATAAAGTCAGTGATGATCTGCATGACGAGATCTTGGTCACCAAACAATTCGGTTAAGTTGGCGAGATCAATCGGAGCAGAGCTCGGCTCACTTTTAGGCTCCGAGGAACTAATACAAGGCTTATCGACAACAGATTGCACCTTATCAAGATGTTTGATTATGGTGTCGCCAATCACCCTTAATTTGGTTGGTTTTGATAAGAAGTCATCCATACCAATCTCAAAGCACTTATCATTTTCGCCTTGCACAGCGTTTGCGGTTAACGCAATGATCGGAAGACGAGGTTGGTTTTGGGTCTGCTCTTTTACTCGGATCTGCCTCGTTAATTCGTAGCCATCCATCTCAGGCATGTGGCAATCGGTAATTAGCAGCCCATAATCTTCATTATCTAAGGCAACAAGTGCTTCCTTGCCGTTATCTACCATGTCGGCATGGAAACCTAATTGCTCAATTTGTTGAAGAATTATCTGTTGATTGATTGGGTGATCTTCCGCTATTAAGATAAGTCTTTGATTCTGTTTGGCAGACTCGCGCGACTCAGTACTCAATTTCAGATTATTATCATCTTGGACAACATCTTCCACAAACGCAGGACAGTTGTGCAAACAGTGCATCAACTGCGAAGGCAACAATGGGTTTGCTGACAGATTCCAGCCCAATTTGCATGGCGCCGGCGAAAGCATTCCTTGTTCACTGACACAAATAAACTGCACGCTTTCGGCGAACGTATCAATGCTCTGATCTAGCTCATGAGGAATAAACACAAAATCAGGCTCAATGGTATCGACCCAGTGTGCGAGCTCTTTAGTCACCTGAACATTCTTTGAGATAACCTTAATACCCCAAGATGTTAGATAGTTCTCTAATTCAGATTGCTGCATGAACGTTTTGGTAAGTAGCGCCACCTTGCCATTCATGTCCGCCCTGTTATTTTCAGCGAGCGTTTTAAGCGGCAGCGTAATAGAGAACGTTGAACCAATGTTGATCTTACTCGTTACGTTAAGACTCCCACCCATTTGTTCAATGAGTTGCTTCGAGATAGTCAAACCAAGGCCTGAACCACCATATTTCCTCGTGGTTCCTTCATCGGCTTGAACAAAAGGTTGGAATAGGTTTCGAATGTGTTCTTCACTGATACCGATGCCACTGTCAAACACCTCGAAACAAATTTGTTGCTGTTCACCATCCAGGTCGAGTAACTTTGCCGCTAAACCTACGGTTCCATATTCTGTAAATTTAATGGCATTGCTCAACAAGTTATTTAAAACCTGTCCAATACGAATATCATCCATTAAGACTAAATCATTCAACTCAGGGTCTAACCAAAATTTGAACTGTAACCCTTTGGCGTGAGCTTGCCTCGCCTGCAACTGAGTCACTCTAAGAGTCAATGTATCTAGACTTGCAGGCTGATAATCTAGGGTCAGCTTACCGGCTTCAATCTTCGAGAAATCGAGTATATCGTTAACAATATGCAGTAGGTTATTCGCAGATTGGCTCAGCGTTGTATGGATTTTTTGAACTTCATAACCAACTTCATATTGCTCTGACAATTCCAACAAGCTAACAATCCCTCCCAATGGAGTGCGGATTTCATGACTCATGTTTGCCAAAAATCGAGACTTGGCCTCTGTGGCAGCGATAGCACTTTGTCTTGCTTGTGTTAGCTCTTCTTGCTGTTGTTTTAGCTCAGTGATATCAGTAAGAACAGAGTCCCATTCATAATAATCACCAAGATCAGAAATCTTACTCTGCAAATTGAGCCATCGGTTTTGGTTATCAATATTCACTCCAATATCGAGGCTTAGTTTTCCCTCTTTATTTCCACTACGTACCTTCTTAATTAAGGTTCGACGATCCTGAGCATTAAGCGGTGCGAAAAAACTAATTGGAGAGCGGCGCAATTGAGCAGGAGTAAGCCCTAAAAGCTCCTCTACCCCATTACTAATAAAGACGAATTCAATATCGTGAAGACTTCGTTTGGGCTGAATATGCTGTATAACCGCGCCATGCAAATTGTTCGCCAGTTTCTGTACTCGGTCATCGGCACTTTTTGCAATTTTTTTCGCTTCGTAAAGCTCAGTAAGATCATCAAGAATGGTCACTGAGCCTTCGATATTCCCGTTGGAGATATAAGGGCACTTCCAATACGCGTAGTGTTTACTGCCTTGCGGCGAAACGACTTCTTTTTCTAAGCGAGGCAAAACAACCCCGTGATGGATCATTGTGTCTTCATCGGAGTTATTAACGATGGTTCCTTCGATTAAATCAAAACCAGTAAGCTGCTGCGCGGCACTGTTCAGACTGATTATCTGGTTATCCAAGTTACGCACAACAATAGGAAACGGCATTGCGTCCAACAATGAACGCTCGAACTCCACTTGATGTTTGAGAGCGGATTCAGTTCGCTTTCGATCTTCAACTTCACGTCTTAGTTTCCAGCTCCATGCCATTACAAGCATAATGAGCACCGATGCTACAGAGATTAAAATGGCAGCACCCAAGATAACATCTGCCGTATCCACGCCTGATTCATAAGACACATCCAACCAATGCTTCTTGATCTGCTGATACTTGTGATGAGGTATGGCGAACAGCGCTTTGTTAATAATATTGTTCAGCACTTCTTGGTCGGCTTCGACACTGTAGGCGACTGGAATATCGTTGTCTTTAGATAGCAGGCTTGTTACGCGTAAGTACCCTGAATACTGGCCCTGTAATAGAGGAGACGCTAAATAGAGCGAAAGCATCGCTGAGTCTACCTCTCCTGTATCCACGGCATCGAGCAAAAGCAACTCAGAGCTATAGGTCTTAATTAGGCAAGCCTCACAATAGCGTTTCACAAGCTCTATTCCGACACTGTCGTTTATAGTTCCAATAACGGAGCTCTTCGTTAACTCACCGAATACCGCCAATTTACTCGTATCACTTTTACCAACCAGTGCCCACGGCTCAACCATGAAAGGCTTAGAATAGAGGTGATGCTCATCGTCACCAGTAGAAGGTGTCGCCTTAGTATGAATTACTGGAAGAGAAACTGGATGAGCTTGGTTGCCCTGTAAATCGAGGTCGTTGTCGTAAATAAAGTTTAACCCCGTAAGTCGGGATATTTCACTCAATATATCAATCGAAATACCATCAGGCTTACCTTCACTATTCATGAAAGATATAGGCTTAGAGTCTGCCGTCGATGATACATATATGTTCGGATTAAGAAGAAGGAACTGCTGTTCTTTTTCAGTTAATAGCAGCTTGTTTTTACTAACGACTAACAGAAGACGCCTTTGTATTTCGTTCAACCACTTTTTGCGAATATTAACAAGCTTGCTTGAGTTATCTTGGTTTATAGCGTTATTGATAATACCCAGCAACTTCCTATTTTCAGGCGTATCCAGTAAGGCAATAACATAATTATTTAAGGGTAAACCATCATGTAAGTTGACCGACAAAAATAACTCATAGGGGCTATTCATTAACTTGTTGTGCAGTAACACTCCATCATCAACAATGGCTAACGCGTTCTCTCGAGCTACAGCAGCAATCGCGGTTTGATAGGATGAATATGACTTAAAAGAAGAAAATGGGAGAAGCGATTTCACAGAAGACGCGTTACTCGAGTCTTCAAAATAAGCCAGGTTTCGTCCCTTCATTAATAAGTGGCTTTCAATAGGCTCACTACTTAGGCTAACCATTCGACTAGATAAGATAGGTTTAGAGTAAATAACACCGCTACTAGAAACATTTTGTTCAGCCGTAATAATGGCATCAACTTGTTCAGTTTTAAGTACGTTATTTAGATCCGACGGAGAATGAAAACCGACAAACTCCAAGCCATTCAACTCACGCTCTGCATAGAAACCGGTCAATTCAGGCAATAATCCCGAAACCTCCCCCTCTTGGACAACAACGTACGGAGAAAATCCTGAGGTTTGAACTCCGATGGTAATCGAACCACTAGCCTTAACGTAAAAAGATACGGAAGAAGCCAGGATAATTAGAGAAAGTAGATTAAAAGCGCGGAACATGAATAACCTAGAGTTTTATTAATTAGTGCACCTTATATCTTATTCACAGTCTCGACTCACCAATTTGCACTGAACAATATGGAACTTCTGTTTAACGCAATCGGTTGCTCCGTTTTGGCAGTATGACTTATAAAATGAATTGTAAGCAGTTGATACAAAGCTTAATAACCCAATCAGCTACTAGGTTGGTCTCCCCGATGTTATATGAGGTCCCATAACAATGATTAAATTTCTACATATCAGTGCAATTATATTACCTATAGCTTTGATCGGCTGCGGGGGAGATAGTTCAAAAAAATCAACCACCACTTCAAAGCCTAAAACCCAGCAAGTTACCGCGACTAAATCTACTCTAAACCAAAAACTGAACAAGGTAGATTTGCAATCAAAAAAACTGAGCTCAGAAGGCGTTAATACGATTATGAACTTGCCTGTCGGAAAGACGAGCCTATCTATCTCTACACCGACCAAATTCAGTCAAGTTAAACAATAGATATTGAAGGATTAGTATTATGAAAAAAACCGTTTTAGCTTCAACCATTTGTATAAGCCTATTCTCTTCGTCTATCGTTAACGCCCACTACAATGGTGCTCATGAAGTCGGTGAGAACATGCGTAGTAGCATTGATGAAATGATTACAACTAAGCTTAAAGCGTCATTTTTTGACTCTGCTGCGCTTTATATGGACGCAACAAATGTTAAGCAATTAAAAACCTCCCCAACTGGATTGCTAACATCTTTGACTACGGGTTCGCAGAACACGGAACTTCCGTTGGAAACTAGACAGGAGTTGATCGACGCATCTCAAGAAGTCGGCTTTGTCGTTGACTACTTGAAGAAAAACCCTAAGACACAAGGTGTCGATAAAGAGGTGATGGATTTCTGTATTGCAGAAAACGTAGAAGCGAAGAATTGGCCGGGTATTGATTATGTTGTCGATCAATACGGCACAAAAAATGGTATCACTACGCTCCCCGTCTCTATTATCTATTTCGCATCCAAAGGCGAATGCCAAGATCCAAATGATTGGGCACCCAAGTTAAATCAGAGCACCGCAAAATCAGAATTTGAATCCTCAATTCCCCAAGAGATCATTGCTTACAGCTCAAACGTAGGTAACACTGGCGGTGAACTCGTCTTCATTCTTGAAAACAGTTATAACTTCAGTGACGAGCCCGAAGAGCAATTTGAGTCTTTTACTTTCTATCAAACATCAAGCGATGACACTCCTGGAACAGGTCTGTTTAGACGTACTCAAGTTAATAAAAACTCCTCAGATCCTACGCAAGCGTATTCAAAGTTTATCAACGTGGCATGTCAGGACTGTAATAGTGACAACGAGAAGTTTAAAGTTGAGAGCCGCGCCGAGTCTGGCTACGGTACAGTGTCAGTCGCTTCAAGTGCTGTCGAATCTGGAGGCAAATTAATTCCTGGTTTCGTAAGTGAAGATTCAACCGAAACCGAATACTTTGTTCAAGTAAACTATGAGACAAAGGCCCCTAACAAGGCTACATCTCTATTCGTTGATGCATTCAAATTCGAAGATTCCCTGATCCATGGCCGTTACTATTACGATGGTTTTAAAGGTGTGAAGTTCAGTGCTGAAGAGTTACAAACCGCGAATTTAATTGCTGAGTATTCCCTAGCTCATCCCCTAAGCTTAAACGGGCTATCGGTAGTGGAAACCAACGGTGTTCTAACGAATAACTCTTACTCACTACAGGTAAAATCAAATAACTCGGTCATTGTTGCTCCAGTAACCGTGACGGACGCAGAAGATATTCAATTATTAAATGAGATATCTAAGGTTACAGCAGAAGCTATCAATTACGACAATAGCGATGTGACGATTGCTGATTGGAATAAAATATACTAATCAGATCATTAGTTACGATTGTTCGCAAGGCACTGCCTACTTTCCTTGCACTAAGCCACTCAGTCGAGTTAACACTGATCATTTAAGCATTTTCCTGATCAGTTGAACGATCCTACAGAT
>NZ_JBFSUD010000111.1:0-11845 GCF_041467175.1 Vibrio sp. 10N.247.310.24 | reverse complement strand
ATGACACTCTCCAATTTCATGTTGGAAATGTGTCAACCATATTTAGGACGGTACAGCCGATAAAAATAAAGCGACCCAAGGCCGCTTTATTCTTCTACGTTTTTACTTCTTTATATAAGCAAGCAAACGCTACTTCTATCGTGTTAATGGTTATAGCGTTCGATAATGATAATAGCGCTAAAGGTTATAGCACTAAAAGTTATAGCGCTAATGGCTCATGCTTTTTCACTAAACCAAAGTCCGCTAATATTGCGTAAGCCGCTGGGATCATAAACAGCACCAATAAGGTTGAAGCAAATATGCCAAACACAATCGAAATAACCAATGGTTGGATAACCTGAGCCTGCAAGCTGGTTTCCGTCAACAGCGGTAGCAAACCAGCTGCGGTCGTCATTGAGGTCAAGAATACCGCTCGGAAACGCTCGCGACTGGCTTTCACCACCGAGTCATGCACGCTATCTCCCTCATCGACATGGTGACGAATGTACTGCACCAACAAAATGGAATCATTAACCACAATCCCGGCAAGCGACACAAAGCCCATCATGCTTGGCATACTCAAAGAGTGGCCAAGTATCCAGTGACCAACCACCACCCCAATAAAGGCGAGTGGAATTGCTAGCATCACGACCACAGGCTCTAAGTAGCTTCGGAATTGATAGCTAAGAATCGCAAACACGCCGAATAAGCCGAGCAAGAAGCCTTTGCCCATCGAGGCTCCAGTCTTCGCGGCATCTTTGGCTTCACCTTCAAAATCAAAGCGTAATCCTGGGTACTTTTGAATAAGCTTGGCTGCTTCATCTTTTTGGAACTGAGCCAAAATCGCGGACGAACTCGCTTTCTTATTATCAATATCACCAAAGATACTGATGGTTCTCAGCCCATCAATACGTTGAATTCGCACGTAGTTACGTTGGAAATCTAGTGTAGCCAAGGTTGCTAGCGGGATCTGACTGCCATCTGCGGTAATGATAGGGAAGTTAGCCAGCTGCTGTATGTCGCCCGCTTGTTCCTTATTAAGACGCACCTCAATCGAGATGTTCTCAACACCGATTTGAATCTCATCCGCAGTTTGCCCAAAGAAAGCCGCTCGTAATTGGGACGCAATCATCTGCCCATTCACATTGTAGGTTTCAGCTCCAGGGCGCAGCTTGACTAAGATCTCTTCTTTACCCATGCGCATGTCATCAAGCACACCATGCACCCCGTCAAACTGATTGAGGTATTCCTGAATCTCCAGAGAAGCGGACTTCAATTCAGCCAGATCATCATGCTTGGCACGGATCTCGATGGCACGACCACCCGGCCCCATGGTTGGCTGCTTGAACACTAATGAAATAGGATCCGCCAGCTCACCGATGTCTTCACGCCATGCATTGATGAAATCATCGATAACCGTGTTACGGCTCTCTGCACCGCGTAAGTCTAAACGCACTGTGGCTAAATGTGGCCCTGATTCATTGGCGTCTGCGTTGGCATTGAATTGGCTGGTGATATGCTCAACCAATTTATTACCGTCCTCAACCTCTTCGCTCCATTGCTCATTCAAACGCTCAGCAGACGCGACAATTTTGTCTACGACTCTCTCGGTTTGAGACAATGATGCGCCTGGCGGAAGAATGATACGCGCCTCGGCAATATCACCATCCAGTTCAGGGAAAGGTTGGAACTTAACAACGCCACCAGCAATCAAGGCTACCGAAAGCAACAGCAGGGTCAGCACTCCGCCCATAAAGGCGTAGCGGAATGTCACCACTTTCTCAACCATGTTCATCAAGGTGGTATTACGAAAGTTCTCAAACTTCTCTAACAACACAACTTTGAAGCGCAGCGCTGGCTTGTCATTCTTTTCTTTGTGTAATGAATGAGACAAGTGATTAGGCAAAATCAGGAAGGCTTCAATCAAGCTCAACGACAGCACTAATATCAATACTTGAGGAACAGCCTTAAGCACCGCGCCCATCTCTCCATCGAGAAACAGCAAGCTACCGAAAATACACACCGTAGTTAAGAAAGAAGATAACACTCCGGGAAGCACTTTCTTAACGCCGTTGTACACCGCATCATCAACGTTTTGCCCCCGATCTAAATGGGACGCTATCGATTCGGCTATCACGATGGTGTCATCCATCATGATACCAATCGCCATTAGCAAGCCAACCAATGACATGATGTTAATCGATAAACCAAGGTTAGCCATTAAGAATAAGCCACCTAGGAAGGCAACCGGTAAGCCAGCCGCAACCCAGAATGAATAGCGTAAACTGAAGAACAGCCACATGGTGGCAAATACCAGCACAATACCTTGCCAGCCATTGCGAACCATCATGGTAAGGCGATCCCACAGCACAGAGGAGAGATCGTTGGTCATTTGTAGCGTCACGCCATCAGGGGCAATCGCGCTCTGATCTTCAACGAAACGCGTCACGTTCTCTTTGATTCGTAACGCATCATCTTCTTTGTTTTTACTGATTTTCAACAGAGCCGATGGCTTTCCATCAAACAACACCTTCTGTTCATCAAGCTCAAAGCGGTCGGTTATTTTTGCAATGTCTCTCAGACGGATCACTGATCCATTAGGCGCAGAGCCAACCACGATGCTTTCCAGCTCAACCGGTGTAATTCGTCTTTCATCAAAACGAATCAGAAAATTCTTGTCTGGTGTTTCAACGTTACCGCTTGGCAGTTTTACATTCTGACGGCCAATCTGGTCTGCGATATCACCGACACTCAAACCCAGTTGGCGAATCGCTTGAGTATCCAGTTCAACGCGGTATTGATGATCAGAGAAGCCGCTAACATCGACCAGTGAAACATCATAATCAAGCTTCATGATACGTTTGAGGTCTTCAGCGTAGGCCTTAAGCTCCGGCCACGACGTTTCTGCTGTGATGGCGATATCAACAACCGGTTCATTCCAATCCAGTTCTTGAACAACAGGCGATTCAATCTCAGTTGGGAAATCATTGATCGAGTTGATTTGAGTTTGCACATCCACCAGCATTCGACCGATATCCGCTTTCTCATTCAACTTCAGGATTAGACGTGCGCTACCTTCGATGGCTTCACACTGAGTCTCTTCAATGTTAGCTAGGCCATCGACGGCATCTTCCATTCGTACACACAAGCTTTCTTCCACTTCTTGTGGTGATGCTCCGGGATAAACGATGGCCGCCATAATATAAGGCGGATCATAAGCGGGGAAGGTTTCACGCTTGATGGTTGATAATGAGCTTATACCCATGATCAATAACCCAAGCATCAACAAGTTTGCAGCTGTTGGGTGCCTAGAAAAGAACTTGATCATGACGCACTCTCCTGAGTATCCGATTCAAGCTTAACCTCTGTAGAGTTCGACTCTTTCAGTAACATGCCTTCGATAGCTGGCAGGACGTCATTAAGAACCAATTTATCTCCCGTTTGTAGCTCGCCACTCACAACCACTTGGTTATCTCTGCGATAAAGCACTTCAACATTCACCACTTGCAAGCGCTGATTGTCATCCATCAGGTAAACCTTGTCACCGTGCAATGCTCGCTCTGGAACCACCCAACTTAGATTCGCGACACCTTCAATCTCAGCTTTTACAAACATACCGTTAACCAAAGGGGTCGCATTGCTTGGTTGCAGTTGTGAATAGTCTTGAGCGATCTCGAGAATAATTCCGGCTGTCGCTTGGTTTTCATCAACGGTTTCACTGATTCTTGCCACCTTCGCAGGCCAACTCAGGTTCAGGTTGCCGCTGTTAAGTTGAATCGTCGCTTTGATTGGCGCTTCATAAGGATTAGGGATACCTGCAGCATCGCGAGGGAATTGATTAAAGCTCGAGGCTAAAGTTTGCATATCGTGAATAGAAAGTTGCGCCTCCACTTCCATGACGTTAATTCCGTGAGCAACAAACATCTCTTGCTGAAGGTTAACCACTTGGCTTTGTTCGATATCAACCTGAGCAATTCTCATCGCTCTTGGCAAAATGATGGTGGTCTTATCGAGAGAGCGCTGCGCCTCTTTTACTTTAGACACGTTGACCTTAATCACTGCTTCCGCAACACGTTTTTCATCAGGCATTAAAGCGATTTGGTTCGCGATATCCAACACTAGCTTCTGTTGAGACAGTGCACTTTGTTGTTGCAGGTCGACATCCGATTGAGAAGTCAGCCCTTTCTTACGCAGATCTTGTTTACGTTGTAGCTCTTTGTTGCTGATCACTAAGCGATTCTTTTCGATCTTAAGAGTCTGATTCAGGTTGTCTTCTTCTTGATTCAATTTTGCTAATGAGGTTTGGCTTGATTTTAGATCCGCCTCTGCTTGTATCAGTTTCAATTCGTAATCCAATGGATCAACCTTGAGCACGACCGTTCCGGCGGGGATCACCTGACCTTTCTCAAGATCCGGATGGCGATACACGATCTGTCCTGTTACCTCAGCAATCGCTTTCCATTCGACTTTCGGCACCACTTTGCCAAAGCCAACCGCTAGCGGTGCTATCAGTTGTTGCTCTAGGCTTACTGTATCAACTAAGCGAGCTCTATCACCCGCGGGCTTGGTTGGAAGATCCGGCTTCAAGTTAATCGCAACCACAAGGCCAATGACACCAACCGCAAGTGCCGGAAAGAAGAGTAGTTTTTTATTTATTTTCATTATCTTTGGTCCTGCACGGAAGAAGGGCTAGGCGTGTTTATAAAGCCTTCTGTCATCAATTGAATGTTGTGTTCGATTAAACGGTTAAGAAATTCTTCATTAATCTCAATACCATGGATTGCTAATAGAGGGGGCGGCGCAATGAACGGAAATACCATCAAGCTTATATACGACACGCGACAGAGCTTGGGATCCATCTCTTTTCTTAAGACACCTTGTGCCACCAACTTTTCAAAAATGACATCTTGGGCTGGCTTGGCCACATCGAGGAAAACCTTTTCGAGCAACTCTCTTTGCACTTCAGAGGGAGGCATATTCATTACTTGGGCAATCAAGCGTGGAAACTTGGGCACCTTGACCATCTCTTTGTAGTAAGTCCGCATTAAATCAAGAAAGTTCTCATGACTGCTTTCTTCAACCAACCTTTGCATCTGCAATTGCATCGGTCGTAGGGTTTCACGTAGCATCGCCTCAAATAACCCAGCCTTACTGCCAAAGTAATAACGGATCATCGCAATGTTCACACCCGCACGATCAGCAATCAGACGTGTCGAGACCTTGTCGTATGGCTGAACAACAAACAGATCGCGAGCATGCTCAATCAATAACTGTCGAACATCTAAGTTCTGTTGAGGTCGCCCCGCTTTTCGTGCCGTCATGGCAAAAATCCATCTCTATAATTAATCATCCGATTAATTATAGAGATAAACAGGCGTAACAGTAGAAGATTAATTACTCACTATTTAATCAAGTGATTAATTAATTGGGTAACGCTTGTAATTTTTTTGGTGAATCGTTCCATCAAAAAGATTTACTACAAAGTTTTAACCTACACATCAGCCAAACGATAAACTAACCCGCCAATACAAAACCACCAATCAGTTGTTTTAGCCAACTAAAGCACAAAAAACAGCACAAACCAAACCAAAACACTGCCAATGTACGCTGATATTGGATTTTCTTGTTTGACGCTCAGAATAAATTACGGTAAATATGGTGTTAACAGTTTATTTACGGATATTTGTGTAATGATTTTTTCTTCTCTACTGCTGAAACTTCTCCTTATCGTGAACCAATCGCGCGGGTAAGTTGTGGGTCAAGAACTACACAAATATTAAAACCCGCACTGAGCGGGTTTTTTTGTAACTGGCACTTTTAAAAGAACATCATTCTTAATAATAATTTGGATAGCAATCGATTCATTATCGATATAAGGAAGCACCCATGAACGATCAAGTAATAATTTTTGATACTACCTTACGTGACGGCGAGCAAGCATTGGCTGCAAGCCTTACGGTAAAAGAGAAGTTACAGATCGCTTATGCTCTTGAGAGACTGGGTGTCGATGTTATCGAAGCTGGCTTCCCTATCTCTTCGCCAGGTGATTTCGAGTCTGTACAAACCATCGCTAAACACATCAAAGACAGCCGTATTTGTGCACTTTCTCGTGCCGTAGCGAAAGATATCGACGCCGCTGCAGAAGCGCTTAAAGTTGCTGACCAGTTCCGTATTCATACCTTCATCTCTACATCGACGGTTCACGTACAAGACAAATTACGACGCAGCTACGACGATGTTGTCGAGATGGCAGTGAAAGCCGTCAAACATGCGCGTAACTACACCGATGATGTTGAGTTCTCATGTGAAGATGCCGGTCGTACCCCTATCGACAACTTATGCCGTATGGTTGAAGCCGCGATTAACGCAGGCGCGAAAACCATCAACATTCCAGACACCGTTGGCTACACAGTACCGAATGAATTCGGTGGCATTATCAAAACGCTATTCGATCGCGTACCCAACATCGACCAAGCGATCATCTCTGTTCACTGTCACGATGACTTAGGTATGTCGGTTGCAAACTCAATTGCTGCTGTGCAAGCGGGCGCTCGTCAAATTGAAGGCACAATCAATGGTATTGGCGAACGTGCAGGTAACTGTTCTTTAGAAGAAATCGCAATGATCATCAAAACTCGTCAAGAGCTTTTGGGGGTTCACACCGGCTTGGATCATAAAGAGATTCACCGTACCAGTAAGTTGGTTAGCCAGCTTTGCCACATGCCAATTCAAGACAACAAGGCAATCGTCGGTGCTAACGCATTCAGCCACTCTTCAGGTATTCACCAAGATGGCATGCTTAAGAACAAGAATACTTACGAGATCATGACTCCTGAGTCTATCGGTTTGAAGAACAAGGCATTGAACCTAACAAGCCGTAGTGGCCGAGCGGCTGTTAAGAGCCACATGGACGCGATGGGCTACAAAGATAACGAATACAACCTAGATTCATTGTACGAAGACTTCTTGAAGCTGGCTGACCGTAAAGGCCAAGTATTCGATTACGACTTAGAAGCATTAATGCATTTCGCGAACCTACGCGACGAAGATGACTTCTATAAACTTAACTACCTAAGCGTACAATCTGGTAGTGTTATGTCTACCACCAGCATCAAGCTGCAATGTGGCGATGAAGAGAAATGCGAAGCGGCTGTCGGTAACGGCCCTGTAGATGCTTTATACCAATGTATCTACCGCTTAACGGGTTACGAAATTGCATTGGATAAATTCGACCTGACTGCGAAAGGCGAAGGCGAAGATGGCTTAGGTCAAGCCGATATTATTGCGAACTATAAAGGCCGTAAGTACCACGGTACGGGCGTTTCAACGGATATCGTTGAAGCTTCTGGTCAAGCGCTATTGCACGTTATCAATAGCATTCAACGTGCAGACACCATCGCTGAAATGAAGCAGCAAAGAATCGCGACAGTTTAAGCACCCAATAACAGAGCCCTAGAGCCGCTGTTGTTGGCTTTAGGGACAAAATTTAAAACGAGCCAACTAGCTCAGTAACAAGAATTAAAGGATTAACATGACTGATAAATCATACAAGATTGCCGTACTACCTGGTGATGGCATTGGCCCAGAAGTAATGCAGCAAGCACATAAAGTGCTAGACGCGATTGAGAAGAAGCACGCGATTAGCTTTTCTCGCGAAGAGTATGATGTTGGAGGTATCGCAATTGATAATCACGGCTGTCCACTTCCAGAAGCGACAGTAACAGGTTGTGAAGAATCTGACGCGGTACTTTTCGGCTCTGTTGGCGGTCCTAAGTGGGAACACCTTCCACCAAACGATCAACCAGAACGTGGTGCCCTACTTCCGCTACGTAAACACTTCCAACTGTTCTGTAATCTACGTCCTGCGCAAATCCACAAGGGTTTAGAGTCTTTCTCTCCTCTACGTGCTGATATTTCAGGAAACGGGTTCGACATCGTTGTTGTTCGTGAACTAACAGGCGGTATCTACTTCGGTCAACCTAAAGGTCGTGAAGGCGAAGGCGCAACAGAGAAAGCCTTTGATACTGAGGTTTACCACCGTTACGAAATCGAACGTATTGCAAAGATTGCGTTTGAATCTGCACGTCTACGTAACAAAAACGTTTACTCAATCGATAAAGCGAACGTTCTACAAAGCTCTATCCTATGGCGTGAAGTGGTTGAAGAAGTAGCGAAAGACTACCCAGATGTGAAACTAAGCCACATGTACATCGATAACGCGACCATGCAGCTAATCAAAGATCCATCTCAGTTTGACGTGATGCTTTGTTCGAACATCTTCGGTGACATCATCTCTGATGAGTGTGCAATGATCACGGGCTCTATGGGCATGCTTCCTTCAGCAAGCTTGAACGAAAGCAACTTCGGCCTATACGAACCAGCAGGTGGCAGTGCGCCAGATATCGCAGGTAAGAACATTGCGAACCCAGTCGCGCAAATTCTTTCTGCAGCGCTAATGCTTCGTTACAGCCTAGGCGAAGAAGCCGCAGCGCAAGACATCGAAACAGCGGTATCTAAAGCACTTTCTGCAGGCGAACTAACCGCAGACCTTGCAGGTAAGAACCAAGCGCTGACTACCTCAGAAATGGGTGACAAGATCGCTGAGTACATCTTAGCTTCATAAGCTAGATGCTTAGATTAAAAGCAAGTACATAAGAATAATATCAAGCCAAGTCAGCGTAAACCGCATGACTTGGCTAGAAACAAACACTGGGACTGATGCTCCCAAGGAAGAAAAGCTATGTCGACAAACCAGCAAGCAAAAACCTTATACGAAAAAGTTTATGACGCTCACGTTGCGGTTGCAGCGAAGGGCGAAACACCAATTCTTTATATCGATCGTCACTTAGTCCACGAAGTAACGTCGCCACAAGCCTTTGATGGCCTGCGTGAAAAAGGTCGTAAAGTTCGCCAAGTAGGCAAAACTTTTGCAACCATGGATCACAACGTATCGACACAAACTAAAGACATCAACGCTTCTGGCGAGATGGCTCGTATCCAAATGGAAACGCTATCGAAAAACTGTGAAGAGTTTGGTGTCACGCTCTACGACCTAAACCACAAATACCAAGGTATTGTGCACGTAATGGGCCCTGAGCTAGGTATTACTCTGCCGGGCATGACCATCGTATGTGGTGACTCACACACGGCAACACATGGTGCATTTGGTTCATTAGCATTCGGTATCGGTACTTCAGAAGTTGAGCACGTTCTAGCAACTCAAACGCTAAAACAAGCTCGCGCTAAAACCATGAAGATCGAAGTAAAAGGCAAAGTCTCTGAAGGCATTACAGCAAAAGATATCGTACTAGCTATCATCGGCAAGACAACAGCCGCTGGCGGTACAGGCTATGTGGTTGAATTCTGTGGTGAGGCCATTACTGACCTTACAATGGAAGGTCGTATGACGGTATGTAACATGGCAATCGAGCTTGGCGCGAAAGCAGGCTTAATCGCTCCAGATGCAACGACATACGAATACATCAAAGGTCGTAAGTTCTCTCCACAAGGTGAAGACTTAGAAGCTGCAATCCAATACTGGGATACGTTAAAAACCGATGCTGATGCAGAGTTCGATGCGGTTGTTACACTAGACGCAGCAGACATCAAACCGCAAGTTACTTGGGGCACTAACCCAGGTCAGGTTATTTCGGTAGACACACCAATCCCTGCACCAGAAAGCTTTGCAGATCCTGTTGAAAAAGCTTCAGCAGAAAAGGCTCTGGCGTACATGGGCCTTGAAGCGGGTAAATCTCTATCGGATTACAACGTCGATAAAGTCTTCGTAGGTTCTTGTACTAACTCGCGTATCGAAGACATGCGTGCAGCTGCAGCAGTAGCGAAAGGCCGCCAAGTAGCGAAACATGTTCAAGCATTAATCGTTCCCGGTTCTGAGCAAGTAAAAGCACAAGCTGAAGCTGAAGGCCTAGATAAGATCTTCATCGAAGCAGGCTTTGAATGGCGCCTACCGGGTTGCTCTATGTGTCTTGCAATGAACAACGACCGTCTAGGTCCACAAGAGCGCTGTGCCTCTACATCAAACCGTAACTTTGAAGGTCGCCAAGGCCGTGATGGTCGTACGCACCTAGTTAGCCCAGCAATGGCAGCCGCAGCGGCTATCGCTGGTCACTTTGTCGATATTCGTGAACTTTAATTAGAGGATTTAACATGTCAGGTTTTCAACAACACACCGGATTAGTCGTTCCTCTAGATACGGCCAACATCGATACTGATGCGATCATTCCAAAGCAGTTTCTACAGAAAGTGAACCGTATCGGTTTTGGTAAGCACTTGTTCCACGACTGGCGCTTCCTTGATGATGCAGGCCAACAACCAAACCCTGAGTTTGTAATGAATGCACCACGCTATAAAGGCGCTTCAATTCTACTGGCTCGTGAAAACTTCGGTTGTGGTTCATCTCGTGAACACGCACCTTGGGCGCTTGCCGATTACGGTATCCAAGTAATGATCGCACCAAGCTTTGCCGACATTTTCTACGGAAACTCAATCAACAACCAGATGGTGCCTGTTCGTCTTTCAGAGCAGGAAGTCGATGAACTATTCCAGTTTGTTGAAGCAAACGAAGGCGCTGAGATCGACGTTAATTTAGAAGCAATGAAAGTCCGTGCAAACGGTAAAGAGTACTCGTTTGAAATTGATGAGTTCCGTCGTCACTGTTTGCTGAATGGCCTAGATAACATCGGCCTAACGCTTCAACACGCCGATAAGATTTCAGAGTTTGAAGCTAAGATTCCTAGCTTCCTGAAGTAAAGAAGTCTTGAAGTAGAGTCACACAGTTTTGTGTTCATATAAAAGGTTGGCCAAGTGCCAACCTTTTTTATTTGTCTAAGCTATTAACTTAACTTCATATATTTATTTAAATGAAGAGCAATGAAAGAAAATGGTAAGCCATAAGGTCTTAGTAGTCAGTCATCAGGAGAATGCCATGAAACAACTACTTTTTATTGTCAGCCTACTTTTCTCAACCTTAGCTTGGTCTGCGCCTAAATCCGATCTTTGGCGATACTGGAACCAAAGCGACGAAACCAACCTAGAACAGGTATCTCATCAAGATTGGCAGCAACTCCTCGATAGCTACTTGGTTAAACAGGGGCAAAATACGTTAGTTCGCTATAAAGCGGTGAACACTGCCGATAAGACAAAACTTAAGCAATACATCAAGCAACTCGAACAAGTTAATCCGCTCGACTATTCAAAAGCGGAGCAGTATGCCTATTGGGTTAATCTATATAACGCCGTGACTGTCGATTTGATTCTTGATGCTTACCCGATCAAATCCATCACTAAACTTGGCGGACTATTTAGTTTTGGGCCGTGGGGAGATGATGTGGTAATCGTTAACGGAAAATCACTGACACTCAACGATATTGAACACCGAATCCTAAGACCGATTTGGCAAGATCCGCGCACTCATTATGCGGTGAATTGTGCGAGTTTGGGTTGCCCTAACTTACAACCTCAGGCCTTTACTGCTGACAAGACTGATATGTTATTGGAGCTTGCTGCATCTGAGTATGTAAACAGTGATAAGGGTGTATTGGTTAGCAACAGCAAACTACAACTATCATCGATTTACGAATGGTTTGCTGTGGATTTTGGTACAGAGAAACAGCTCATTCAGCACTTAGACCAATATCGAACTCAACCTATCACGAATACTCACAAATTCAGCTATGACTATGATTGGTCACTTAACAAAGCGAACTAGTTTTAACATTAAAGCTCATGAATGAAGCTAAACAAAAAGAGGCTAGAGGTTTTTATTAACCGCTAGGGCGTGTTGACCTTTCGCGGTTAAATTTTGTTCGAGATAAAAGCGTTTTAATCGCGGCGAGGGGGAAGTAGC
>NZ_JBFSUD010000110.1:0-12050 GCF_041467175.1 Vibrio sp. 10N.247.310.24 | reverse complement strand
TGGTGACCTACTGATTACAAGTCAGTTGCTCTACCTACTGAGCTAAGTCGGCACACTAAATTCTTTATGCTTTTGTCCGTGTTGCTACTCCCTGTTAAAGAGTGTTGACACCAACAAATCAAATTGTGGTGCCCGGAGGCGGAATCGAACCACCGACACGAGGATTTTCAATCCTCTGCTCTACCGACTGAGCTATCCGGGCAACGGAGCGCTATTAAACGGATTTTCTGCATAACCGTCAACACCTTTTTTGAAAATAACTAAAAAAAACGTTCGTTAGTTGTTTTTTTATTCAAAAGTGAGGCTTACGTTTTACCTTGGTTAAAATCTTTCTTGAATTTTGTTACTTTCTCTAAGTATCGGCGCGACTCTTTATTGGGATGTTTCGTTGTTAGTGCCCAGTAAGCTTGACTCGGTTGCAATGAATTTAAGTCACGCATTGCTCGCTTTCTATCCTTACTGAAAGTATTGAGCACGCCACCAGTGCCGCCGTTGTATGCTGAGATCATACTGTACTCAAGCGTGGTTGGGTGTTTTACGTCTTTTAAATAACGATTTTTAAGGATGTAAAAGTATGCGGTGCCTGCATCAATGTTGTTTTCTGGATTGAATAAGTACTCAGGACTTGGTTCTCCAGGTTTCTTTTTAACGAGCTTAAAGACATCTCGGCCAGCGGTTTTAGGTACCACCTGCATAAGACCATAAGCATTTGCCCAGCTCACCGCGTAAGGATTGAAGCTGCTTTCTGTCTTGATGATTGCATAGATCAAGTCTTCAGGGATGTCATAGCGTTGAGATGCTCGTTGTACTATGTCGGCATACTTATAACTACGTTTGCTCGCATGATCTGCCACCATTGGGATTTCGACGTAGTATGCTTTTTTAAAGTCTACCTCTTTGTTTTTTAGGTTATTGGCGATCAGGTAATCTGCGAATTTGTTAGCACGCCATGTCCATTGGATGGGCTTTTTCTCTTGGTCTACGACTTGGTTGTAGAGGAAAGGTTGACCTTCTAGCTTTATGCTTTTGGACGAAAATAGATCGACATGAGCTGGATCATCGGGTGTCAGGAGCGTCGTCATGATCGCATTTTTGAGGTGCTTTTTAGGATTTGTTAAGGAGACGGTTTCTACCGTTATGATACCTTGACTGAAGTTAACTTCTGAACGGCTTAGATAATTGTCTATGTATTTCACATAGTTACTCTTACCTGCCATCTTTACTTCACTGCTGCCCCAGCGCTTTTGGATATTGCCTGAAAAGCTACTAATCAAAGCATCCAACGCCCCAGTATCTTTTTCAAATTGCCCTGGTAGTTCTGCCAAATTACTTACAAACCGGTTGGTTGGTTCGTAGTTAACATCATAAATGCTTTCGACAAATTCACGACTGCACCCTGTTAACAACATGGCTGTTAGGAAGTAACTTAGCTTTTTCATAGTTCCTCATACAAAAATGACATCGCGGCGTAAACCATGATGTCATTAAAATTTATTTAAATAAATGTCTTATTCGCTAGGCGGGGTATAGCCATCAATAACGACATCTTTACCTTCGAAAAGGAAGTTAACCATCTCAGTTTCAAGAAGTTTACGATGCTCAGGATCCATCATGTTCAGCTTCTTTTCATTGATAAGCATAGTTTGCTTACTTTGCCATTGTCCCCAAGCTTCTTTAGATACGTTGTCAAAGATACGCTTACCTAGGTCACCCGGGTAAAGTTGAAAATCTAGGCCTTCAGCATCTTTTTGAAGGCGAGCACAAAATACAGTGCGGCTCATAGTGGTTCCTCTTATCGCGTTCGTTGATTCAAACGTCGTTCAGTTCAAAGGGTAGGCTCTCAATAAGCTGCTTTACAGGAGCGGCTAGGCCAATTTCTTCCGGTTTTGATAAGTTATACCAGAGACCTTTAGTCCCTTCCATTATCAAATCTGGTTGTTTATCTAATTTTACTAATACAGGCGTGATATCTAAGTGGTAGTGGCTGAAAGTATGTCGAAACGCAATCATGGTCTTGATCGAATCGGTTTCATTGTCTTTGATCGAACGAAGGTCTAACTGATGTTCGATCTCTGCGTTTTCATTTTGAGGGAAACAGAATAGTCCTCCCCAGATACCAGATTGAGGGCGTTGTTCGAGCCATACTTGATTGTTGTGGTACAGAATCACAAACCATGTTTCTTTTATCGGCTTTTCTTTCTTGGGCTTCTTGCCAGGGAAATCGAGTTGTCTATCGAGCTTCTTAGCTTCACACATGCTTTCAATCGGGCATAACGTACATTTGGGTTTGCTACGAGTACAAACCATCGCACCCATGTCCATCATGGCTTGATTGTACTTATCAACATCTTGATTGGGAGTGTGTGCTTCTGCGTGTTCCCAAAGCTGGTTCTCGACTTTCTTTTGCCCCGGCCAACCTTCTACTGCAAAGCTTCTCGCTAAGGTGCGTTTGACGTTGCCATCAAGAATCGCATGAGGGAGTTTATGCACAGAGGACAACACTGCAGCGGCAGTAGAGCGTCCAATACCCGGTAGCGCGTTCATTTCTTCGATAGAAAGCGGAAATTCACCATCATATTGCTCAGCAACGATCTTGGCTGCTTTATGTAAGTTACGAGCTCGCGCGTAATAGCCAAGCCCTGTCCATAAGTGCAGCACCTCATCTTGTTCGGCGTTCGCTAGGTCAATAACCGTTGGAAAGCGTTCTAAAAATCGCTGGTAGTATGGAATCACCGTGGCCACTTGAGTCTGCTGAAGCATGATTTCAGATAGCCAAACGGTGTAGGCGGTTTTGTTTTGTTGCCAAGGTAATTCTTTGCGCCCAAAGGCGTCATACCACTTTAATATGGCGGTTGCGAAAGGAGTCACGACATGCTCTATGCTTTGCTATTATTAGGAGTGAAATTGCACCACACTTACGGTTGGATGTAAAACAGACAAATTGTGTGGGAATTTATCCACGGAAAGACTTGCACCGGAGGCAATTCTTTGGATAATCCCCGCTTTGATTAATCAATGTGCAGGCAAAAATCAATGAGTGAAGTGACCACTAACGAATATACTGAAGACGGCAAACTGGTTCGTAAGATCCGTAGTTTTGTTCGCCGCGAAGGCCGCTTAACAAAAGGCCAAGAAAACGCGATGAACGAATGTTGGCCAACAATGGGTATCGACTACAACCCAGAACTTCTTAATTGGAAAGAAGTGTTTGGCAACGACAACCCTGTTGTACTAGAAATTGGCTTCGGTATGGGTGCATCACTGGTTGAAATGGCAAAGAATGCGCCTGAGAAAAACTTCTTAGGTATTGAAGTTCACAGCCCAGGTGTTGGTGCGTGTTTAGGTACAGCTCGCGATGCTGGCGTAACTAACCTGCGTGTGATGTGTCACGATGCAGTAGAAGTATTTGAACACATGATCCCAGACAGCAGCCTGCATACACTGCAACTGTTCTTCCCTGACCCATGGCATAAAGCTCGTCACCACAAACGTCGTATCGTTAAGGCTGAGTTTGCAGAGATGGTTCGCGGTAAGCTGCAACTTGATACTGGTATTTTCCACATGGCAACAGACTGGGAAAACTACGCAGAACATATGATTGAAGTGATGAACGTAGCTCCAGGTTTCGATAATATCGCTGAAGATGGTGATTACATTCCTCGTCCAGACGAGCGTCCACTGACTAAGTTTGAAGCTCGTGGCCACCGTTTAGGTCATGGTGTTTGGGACATTAAGTTCAAGCGTACTAAGTAATTCCGAATCAAATTAAGTGAAGGTGAATCCGACTTAGGATTAACCCCTACACTTTATGGGATTGATAAAAGCCAACATTATTGTAGTGTTGGCTTTTTTGTCCTTAGGCTTTTTTACGATAAAGGTTTAAGGACAGAAAGTAATGTCACACCCCCTACAAAAATAACAATAAGAAGTAAGCTCACATGAAACCAACTCAAGCTATTTTGGCCGAGATTTTAGATGAAGTTCGCCCTTTAATTGGTCAGGGAAAGGTCGCCGATTATATTCCTGCATTGGCTCGTGTATCGAACCAGAAACTGGCGATTGCGGTATACACCAATGAAGGTGAAGTTATTCAAGCTGGCGATGCCGATGAAGCCTTTTCCGTGCAATCAATCTCTAAAGCTTTAAGCCTGACGTTGGCGATGGTGTTGTATAAGCCGGAAGAAATTTGGCAACGCGTTGGAAAGGAGCCTTCAGGACAAGCCTTTAACTCGATGATTCAGCTTGAGATGGAACACGGCATCCCTCGTAACCCGTTTATTAATGCTGGCGCGATTGTCGTTGCCGATTTATTACAAAGCCGTCTATCAGCACCAAGACACCGTTTATTAGAATTTGTCCGTCAGCTATCAGGTGATACACATATCGTGTATGACAAGGTTGTGGCGGCTTCTGAGATGATGCACAGCGATCGTAATGCTGCTATCGCTTATTTGATGCGTTCGTTTGGTAATTTTGAGAATGATGTTATCCCCGTACTGAATAACTACTTCCATGCTTGTGCGCTTAAAATGACCTGTGTGGACTTGGCGAAAACCTTTAGCTATTTGGCGAACAAAGGTGTGTCGGTTCAGACCAAGAAAGAGATCATCACGCCAGTTCAAACCAAACAGCTGAATGCTTTGCTTGCAACATGTGGTTTGTACGATGGGGCGGGAGAGTTTGCTTATCGTGTTGGTATGCCAGGAAAGTCTGGTGTCGGTGGCGGGATTATAGCAATTGTTCCTGGCGAAATGACGATCGCGGTGTGGTCTCCAGAACTGGACGCGTCGGGTAATTCACTGGCGGGAACTCAGGCTTTAGAATTGCTCTCTGAGCGTATTGGTCGCTCTATTTTCTAAGTTCTAAGCTCGACAAAAAAAGCCTCTCGTGATGAGAGGCTTTTTGTACTCTAGCGTTCGAACTATTCGTCTTCTTCTGCCATAAAGGCTTCAAGCAAATCGTTTAAGAAGAGTTTTCCTTTTTCAGTGATCTGCCAATGGCTGTTGGTTTCATTCAAGTAGCCTAGCTCTTTTGCCCATTCAATAGTTTCTTGAATAGAGTCAAAACCAAGCCCCGTAGTATCAATGAAATCCTGCTTTGGACACGCTTCCATTAGCCTGAAGCGGTTCATGAAGAACTCAAAAGGGCGGTCCTCATTAGGGACTTCAAGTTCATCCGACAGATAGGGCTTCACCAGATTCTGATACGCGGCTAGGTAACCTCTAGGGTGTTTAACCTTAGTGGTGCGAACAATACGTCCATCTGCAAAACTCAGCTTGCCATGAGAGCCACAGCCAATACCTAGGTAGTCACCAAAGCGCCAGTAGTTGAGATTATGCTGACACTGATATCCCGGCTTGCTGTAACCTGAAATTTCGTACTGTACATAACCTGCGTCTGCGAGCTTCTTATGGCCTAAGTCGAAGATATCCCAAAGGTCATCATCGTCAGGTAGCTTTGGTGTTTTGTAATAGAACATGGTGTTAGGTTCTATTGTTAGCTGATACCAAGATAAATGCGGAGGATTAAGCTCGATCGCTCTGTCCAAATCAGCCAAGGCCTGATCAATGCTTTGATCGGGTAAGCCGTGCATTAGATCTAGGTTGAAGCTATTTAGTCCGATTTTATGTGCTAAATGAGCTGCGTTAACCGCTTCGTCTTGACCGTGAATACGCCCAAGCCTTTCCAGTTTCTCTTGTTCAAAACTTTGCACACCCACCGAGATTCGAGTTATGCCTGCTTTTTGGTAACCAGCAAAACGCTCAGCTTCGATAGTTCCCGGATTAGCTTCCATGGTGATTTCTATTTCAGGTTTGAACGGAATGCGTTGTTCAATGCCTTGCAGCAATCGACCTATTCCTTCTGGAGAAAATAGACTCGGCGTGCCGCCACCAATAAAGATCGAATGCAATGGGCGAGGTGCGCCATTGAGTTGGTATTTTTCGATATCGGTATCGAGATCCTCAAGCAGAGCATCGATGTACTCTTTTTCAGGAATCTCGGCTTTGAGAGCGTGAGAGTTAAAATCACAATACGGACACTTTTGTACACACCATGGAATGTGGACATAGAGGCTGAGTGCGGGTGGTATTAGCGCTGCATTGTGCATTACAGAGCTTGCTCCTTGAGAGTCTTGAATAATGACGCGAGGGCTTTACCACGGTGTGACAGTTGCTTCTTACGTGACGATTCAAGTTCTGCTGAGGCGCAGTTATCTTCTGGTACAAAGAATACAGGATCGTAGCCAAAGCCATTCTCACCGTGTTCTTCAGTCAGAATGCGACCTTCCCATTTACCGTGACATACTAATGGAGTCGGATCATTCTCGTGACGCATTAGCACCAATACACAGTGAAAACGAGCGGTACGCTTTTCAACATCGACACCTTGCATAGCATCTAACAGCTTTTCGATGTTTTGCTTATCAGTAGCCCCTTCACCTGAGTAACGCGCTGAGTAGATACCGGGTGCACCATTAAGGTAATCAACTTCTAAGCCAGAATCGTCAGCAATGGCTGGTAGCCCCGTCACTTTCGCAGCGTGGCGAGCTTTGATGATGGCATTTTCAATGAAAGTCGTTCCTGTTTCTGCGACTTCTGAAACGTTAAATTCACTTTGCGCGACAACGTCGAAACCAAACTTAGACAGAATATCTGCCATCTCGCGAACTTTGCCTTGGTTGCCTGTTGCTAAAACAATCTTACTCATGGGGATGCGGCTCTAATAAGTTAATGACTAGAAATGTGAGCTTTGAAGCTACTCTTCTATATAGAATTTTTGTGTGAAACGCAGTGGGCCTGTGCCTTTCAAACCGGCGTTAACATCGATATTAAAAGTGATGTTCTCTTCGTGAGTGATAGGGAACTCAGCAAGATAATAAATTGCATCACCTTCCTTTATTTCACGGAAGTTAAGCGTGCGAGTGTTACCTACTAGGTTTCGAGCTGTTCCCGTAACTTTAGCTGTTGTTGCAGGCTTGCCTAGAGAAGCGTTGTCTAGCACGCTGATGTTTAGAATCGCTGAGTATCCGTTTCGTTTCAGCTTATATTGCTTAGCGACCTGCGCAGTTAAAAACGTGGAATTGAAAGCCGAGTAATGAACCTCGACATCCTTGATACTTTTAAACTGTCCTGCCGAGCTTGGTAGGGCAATCAGAGCGGTGAGTAGTGCTGTTATCCATAGACGCATAATGACTCCAATAAATAGCAAAAAGCCATCATAGGATGGCTTTGACTTCAGTTGGGAGCTGGCTTGGTGAGCATATTCGAACTTGTTTATGCCGACCGAGCTCTCCCTTTTCTATCTTAATTTGCCCTTTCGCGACCTTAAATTGTTTCGCAAGGTATTTCGCTAAGTGAGCATTGGCTTTGCCATCAACCGGTGGTGCAGTAATGGCAATTTTCAGTTCCTCTCCGTGTAAGCCAACGATTTTATCGCGGCTTGCCTTGGGTTGGATATAGAGTCGAAGAAGAATATCGTCTTCTTCGGCCCAAACTGCTTTTGGCATCGTCAAAGTACCTGAGGTTCGTACTTAAATTATAGCTGATACCAAATAGGGCCAATTAGGTCACCCATTAAGAAGTTCGCGAATTGCAGAACAATAAACAGTACCAGTACGCTTAAATCAAAACCGCCCATTGCAGGAAGAATACGACGAATTGGAGCCAGCATTGGTTCAGTCAGTTGATGGAACACGTATTCAATTGGGCTACGGCCTTGGCTAACCCAGCTCAGGATTGCACGGATTAGCAGAACCCAGAAGATCAAACCACCAGCCGCTTTAAGCAGAGATAGCGCGCCAAAGATCAGGAAGCTGATGTCAAATACAGCCGCACCGCCAGAGATAATCAGGTTTAGAGCGACGAACTTAAGTACACATAGCACATAAGCGAAAACAACCGTCGCAAGATCAAGGCTGCCGATTGATGGAATTACTCGGCGTAGTGGTGCAACAACCGGTTGTGTCGCTTTTACGATAAATTGTGAGAATGGGTTGTAGAAATCTGCACGTGATGCTTGTAGCCAGATACGCAAGATCACAACCATGATGTAAAGATCAAAAACGGTCGAGATCAGAAAGCTCATCGAGTTCATATTGTTTCCTTTTTCGGATTTACTTGCCGTTTAGGTATAGCCTGAACGACACAATGCTTTTTTACTGTAATTAGTATTAAAACAGTTTTTCCATCTCTTCAGCTCGAGCAACCGCCGCTTGCATGGCTTTTGCTACGATACCTGAAAGTTGATGGTCGTTAAACGTGCGCAGTGCTTCTGCGGTCGTCCCGCCTTTTGAAGTCACTTGTTCACGCAGTGTAGATAATTCTGTGTCTGGATTAGCAACCACCATCTCTGCCGCGCCTAATGCCGACTGCTGCACTAATTTACGAGCGGTTTCTTGGTCGAAGCCTTGGTTGATTGCTTCGGCTTGCATCGCTTCCATAAATAGGAAGAAGTAAGCCGGAGCACTGCCCGCCGCCGCAATGATGTTGTTGATGCCAGACTCTTGCTCAACCCAGCTTACTTCACCTACGGCTTGCATTAACTGAGAAGCGAACTCTTTATCGCTCTGACTAACCGTTGAATCAGCATAAAGACCGCTCATCCCCTTACCAAGCAGTGATGGCGTGTTTGGCATCACACGCACAAGGTTTAGCTGGCAGTTTAACATCTCATTGAGTCGATTCGCATTAATACCCGCGGCAATTGAGATAACCAGTTTGTTGCTGAAATCGATACCTTGTAAGGGTTTACATACATCAGCCATCATTTGTGGCTTCACGGATAACACAACAACGTCTGCTTGCTCTGCTGCGGCAATATTATCGCTGGTGGTATTGATGCCGTATTCTTGCTCTAACGGCAGCCTTCTGGTGTCAGAAGGTGCTGTTGCAGTAATCTTTTGCGCTGGGTAACCACTCGCGACTAAGCCCGCTACAATTGAGCGAACCATGTTTCCCGCCCCAATAAAGGCGATGTTCTTATGTTCCATATATAAAATCCTGAGCGTGTCGCTGCGCGGTTCAAGCGAAGCTGTATCAATACTTGTACTTGGTTACTTACTACGGTTATTCGCGTAATCACGAGCACCAAAGATGGCCGTTCCAATACGAACCATTGTGCTACCAGCCTCAACTGCTGCATCCATATCACCACTCATACCCATTGAAAGGGTATCGATGTCTGGATACTTCGCTGCGAGCTTTTGTTGAAGCTCTGCCAGTTGAGAAAATGCCTTAAGCTGAGATTGATAGTCAGATACGTTTGCGGGAATCGACATCAACCCTCTTAAAGTGAGGTTAGGGAGCGACGAAATCAACTCTGCGAGCGCAAAAACTGTTTCTTCTGACGTTCCTGATTTTGAATCTTCACCACTGGTGTTCACTTGAATGAGCACTTGTAGAGGTGGAAGCTCGTTTGGTCGTTGATCATTAAGCCTTTGCGCGATTTTATCGCGATCGACAGAATGCACCCATTGGAAGCTTTCTGCGATAGGGCGGGTTTTATTGGATTGAATTGGGCCAATAAAATGCCATGCTAAATTTAGGTTAGAATGTTGTTCTGAAAAGTGTTTTACTTTATCGACACCTTCTTGAACATAGTTTTCACCAAAGGCAACTTGACCTCCGAGTGCGGCTTCTAGAATCGCATCAATAGGTTTAGTTTTACTGACGGCTAAAAGTTGCACGGAGTCTGGAGCTCGTCCGCACTTTTGTTCAGCACTACGAATCTGTGAGGTGATTTGTTCGATATTTTGTTGAATACTACTCATAGCTGACTTTACTTAAGGGAAAATAAATGGATATCACTGAGTTACTAGATTTTAGTGTAAAGCATAACGCGTCAGATCTACATCTTTCTGCGGGTGTATCTCCAATGGTACGTATAGATGGTGAAGTAAGGAAGCTTGGAATCCCAGCTTTGAGTCATGCTGATGTGCATCGTTTAGTTTTTGAGATCATGGACGACTCACAGCGCGGTGAGTTTGAGGAGAAATTGGAAGTCGACTTCTCTTTTGAATTACCCAATGTTGGTCGATTCCGTGTTAATGCTTTTAACCAAGCTCGTGGGTGCGCAGCGGTCTTTCGAACCATCCCTGTAGAAATCCCAACGTTAGAGCAATTGGGCGCACCTGATATTTTTGAAAAAATTGCCAATTATGAAAAAGGCTTAGTGCTGGTGACTGGCCCTACGGGTTCTGGTAAATCGACAACTTTGGCGGCGATGGTTGATTATGTAAACCGTAATCACAACAAACACATTCTGACCATTGAAGACCCAATTGAATTCGTTCACACCAACAATAAATGCCTAGTCAACCAGCGTGAAGTTCACCGTGATACTCACAGCTTTAAAGCTGCGCTGCGCAGTGCGTTACGTGAAGATCCAGACGTTATCCTTGTTGGTGAGCTTCGTGACCAAGAGACGATCAGCTTAGCGCTAACCGCAGCTGAAACTGGTCACTTAGTTTTTGGTACTTTGCATACTAGCTCTGCAGCAAAAACCGTAGACCGTATTATCGATGTATTCCCGGGTAGCGACAAAGATATGGTTCGTTCGATGCTGTCTGAATCGTTACGTTCGGTGATTGCCCAGAAGTTACTAAAGCGTGTCGGTGGTGGTCGTGTCGCTTGTCACGAAATCATGATGGCGACACCTGCAATCCGAAACTTGATTCGTGAAGATAAAGTCGCGCAGATGTACTCGATTATTCAAACGGGCGCGGCACATGGTATGCAGACCATGGAGCAAAACGCGAAACAACTGATGGCACAAGGCTTGGTTGACTCGGAAGAGGTCGAGAAAAAGATCGAAATTGAAACCTCAATGTTTTAATCAAGGTGAACAAAATGGAATTGAATCAAATTCTTGAAGGGATGCTCTCTCAAAAGGCGTCGGATCTTTATATCACTGTCGATGCGCCAATCCTTTTTCGTGTGGATGGTGAATTACGCCCCCAAGGAGAGAAGCTGAATGCGGCTCAGGTTGCTCAATTACTTGATGCGATGATGGATCAAGATCGACGAGATGAATACAAGCAAACGCGTGAGGCTAATTTTGCTATCGTGCGTAATTTTGGTCGTTTTCGTGTCAGTGCGTTCTTTCAGCGAGAGCTGCCAGGAGCAGTAATTCGTCGCATCGAGACTCACATCCCTACCTTTGAGCAATTAAAGCTTCCTGACGTACTACAAGACCTTTCAATCGCTAAGCGCGGGCTTGTGCTGGTGGTTGGTGCGACTGGCTCTGGTAAATCGACCTCGATGGCTGCGATGACAGGCTATCGCAATACCAATCGTTCAGGTCATATCTTGACGGTTGAAGACCCGATTGAATTCGTACACGAACATAAAAAGTGCATCGTGACTCAACGAGAGGTTGGACTCGACACCGAAAGCTATGAAGTCGCGCTTAAAAACTCGTTACGCCAAGCCCCTGATATGATTTTGATTGGCGAAATCCGTAGTCGTGAAACCATGGAATACGCGATGACCTTTGCTGAAACGGGTCACTTGTGTATGGCAACCCTGCATGCCAATAACGCTAACCAGGCGCTAGAGCGTATTCTTCACTTGGTGCCGAAAGAGCAGAAAGAACAGTTCCTGTTTGATCTGTCGATGAATCTGCGTGGTGTGGTCGCTCAGCAGTTAATACGCGATAAAAATGGCAATGGTCGTCATGGTGTCTTCGAAATTCTGCTGAATAGCCCTCGTATATCTGACTTGATTCGTCGTGGTGAGTTGCATGAGTTAAAAGCTACCATGGCCAAATCGAAAGAGATTGGTATGCAGACTTTTGACCAAGCTTTGTATGATTTAGTGGTTGCGGACAAGATTAGCGAGGATGATGCATTCCATAGTGCAGATTCTGCCAATGACTTGCGTTTAATGCTCAAGACCAAACGTGGCGATGATGACTACGGAACTGGTGCGTTGGCTGGCGTTAAGATTGATATGGGCTAAGTCACGGCTTTGTTGATAAACACAAAACCCGCTTCTGTGGCCAACACCTATCATTTAAGGTGTTTAGATCGCACAGTGTAGCGAGTCTTACTA
>NZ_JBFSUD010000109.1:0-12263 GCF_041467175.1 Vibrio sp. 10N.247.310.24 | reverse complement strand
AATACGCGAAACGGGGTTGTTCTATCTTTAAATTTAATTACGCAACAAAGCCCCTATAAGTCATTAATTATATGAATGAAATTGAAAGTTAAATAAGGTTGATGTGTGGATCGCATCTTCTAGCAAAGGTTGTCTACCTACGTGTCAGAACGCTTAGGATTAAAGGCGTTTGTTGACCACTACAGATATCAATACGGAGCAGATGATGAGATTAACTAAATTGGCGATAGCAACTCTATGGGCGTGTTCGCTTTCTTCTCATTCATCCTATTTACCTCCCGACCATTTGGTACTGGCCAATACATACCAACAAGGCATTGATGTTTCTGAATACTGGAAGAGTGAAAAGCTTGATGGGATTCGGGCTCTTTGGGACGGACAACACCTTTATACTCGAAATGGGAATCGCATTTACTCACCGAAGTGGTTTACAAAAAACTTGCCTAAGGTATATCTCGAAGGGGAGTTGTGGGCAGGAAGAGGTCAATTCCACTTAGTCCAATCTACCGTCCTCGATCATACGCCTAGTGACGTAGCGTGGCGCCAAATAGATTTCATGCTGTTTGATATGCCAGGGGCCGCTGGTGATTATCAAAAGCGCTATTACAACATCTTGCATTGGGTAAGCATGATTGGAGAACCTCATGTCAGCTACATCGAACATGTACCGGTTCACAATGAAGAAGCTCTGTTCCATCAACTCGATAATGTCGATGAGAGTAATGGTGAAGGTTTGATGCTTCGTAAGATCACCAGTCGCTATCAAGCAGGCCGAAGTAATGACCTTTTAAAGCTTAAAAGGCATCACGATGCGGAAGCCACGGTTATTGGCTACAAAGGTGGAACAGGGAAGTATAAAGGGATGATGGGTTCTATTTTGGTTCACACAGAAGAGGGTGTGGAATTTTATATTGGAAGTGGGTTCAGTGACCAGATGAGGCTCGCACCGCCCGAAATAGGCAGCCGTATTACTTTTCGATACAATGGCTTTACTCAAAACGGAAAGCCCAAGTTTGCGCGCTTTGTTAGAGAGAAGAGTGAATACTAATCTCTTGAGTATAAACTAATCGCCCCCAAAATTATTTACAGCCGTAAGCGAAAAGAGCCCTGAAAATCAGAGCTCTTTTTGTATGCAATAACGGCGATACCGGTTTCGCGAGGACGGATCTAACGAGAGCTAAATTCTAACTGAACATCATCGTCTTGTTTATGCATCCAATGCAAACGCATACCGAGCATAATGGCAGCTGATGTTAGGCCGACAATGAAACCAATCCAGAAGCCATGTGCGCCCATAGGTTCAACAATCCAATCTTTCATTCCTAATATGTAGCCGATAGGAAGACCAAGTAACCAATACGCTACGAAGGTAATGTTGAAGATCGAACGCATGTCTTTGTATCCACGCAAAGCACCTGCAGCGATAACTTGGATTGCATCGGTACATTGATAAACCGCAGCGAACAACAACAATTGCATTGCAACGGTAACTACCGCCGTGTTCTCTGTGTAAAGTAACGAAACCTGCTCTCTAAACAATACTGTTAATGCCGCTGTCATAAAGGCGGTTACCAAACCGACGATGATACCCACGTGTGTTGCAATTTTCGCACCTTCAGTGTTGTTTTCACCCAACTTATGGCCAACACGAATACTCACGGCGGCACCGATACTCATTGGTATCATAAATATCAGTGACGAGAAGTTAATTGCAACCTGGTGTGCGGCGACAACCAAAGACCCAAGAGGGGCAACCAACAGAGAAACAACAGCGAATAGCGTCACCTCAAAGAAGATAGCAGCAGCAACTGGAAAGCCCAGTTTAAACAAACGAATTTGTGCTTTGAGCTGAGGCTTGTGGAACGTACCGAAGATATTGATTTTAGCCAAACGCTTTGATGTTAAAACGTAAGCGAACAGCAGAGCAAACATCACCCAATATACGATAGCCGTTGCAACGCCACAGCCAACACCACCCAGAGCGGGAGCGCCAAGCTTTCCGTATACGAACATCCAGTTAAGCGGGATGTTTAATAGCAAGCCAATAAAACCAATCACCATTGCAGGCTTAGTTAAAGACATACCATCTGTAAAGCTTCTCAAAGTTTGGAACAACAAAAATGCAGGAACCGCAAACATCACCGCATTCATATAACCGATGGTTTTTTCTGCCATGAGTTGTTCTATGTCCATCCACTCCAATATCAGTTGTGTCTGAAAAAGTACGCCAATGATTGGAAGGGAGATGACAAGCGCTAAAAACGCACCTTGTTGAATCTCAAATGGAATTTTTACTTGTCTACCAGAACCATGAAGTTGTGCAACGACAGGAACCAACGCCATCAATAGACCCACACCAAATAAGATTGATGGTAGCCAGATACTTGCTGCAATCGAAACCGCCGCCATATCGATAGCACTTACACCACCGGCCATTACGGTATCAACAAAACCCATTCCAGTTTGTGCAACAGATGCGATCAATACTGGGGTCGCAAGTTTGATTAGATTCGAGGATTCTTCTTTGTAACGATGCACAAACAACTCCAAATAAGAGGGAAAATTAGAATAATAGTGTAGGAAAGGACATTCTGAAGGAATCAGAGACAATGATCTTAAGCTTCCACTGGACGAATCATAAAGAAATGTCACAATAACTGCTATGAAAAACTGTTATTAGGGCGTGTTGATCTTTCGAGCTGATTTTTGCAGCGAGTTGCTGGGTGTTTATACAAGGCAGAGGCTTCGATGTGTAGCTAGCCTACATGAGAAGCCGATAACGTAGTAAAAATGACCAGCAAACGCTGCCCGAAGGGTTCGGCTAAAAGCGTTTTACTCTTTGTTGAGGGATATTTGCTTAGGATGCTAGGCTACTTCCCCCTCGCCGCGATTAAAACGCTTTTATCTCGAACAAAATTTAACCGAGAAAGGTCAACACGCCCTAGAATGCTAAATAGGAATCTTATGTTTACAGGTATCGTTCAAGGCATGGCAACACTGGTTGCTATAAACAAAAAAGAGTTGTTTCAGACTCATACCATTGAGCTAAGCAACGAAATGGTTGAGGGATTAGCGATTGGTGCCTCAGTAGCTCATAACGGTTGTTGCTTAACGGTAACGGAAATTTCGGGCAATCAGATTGCTTTTGATTTAATGCAAGCCACATTGCGATTGACGAACTTAGGCCAACTGACTGTTGGTGATAAAGTGAATGTTGAGCGAGCAGCAAAATTTGGTGATGAAATTGGCGGGCATAGTATGTCTGGCCACATTACGTTGATGGCGAACTTAGTGGATGTGATCAAGACTGAAAACAACCGCACGCTTTGGTTTGAGTTGCCACAGGAATCAATGAAGTATGTATTCAGCAAGGGTTATATTGGCGTTGATGGTTGTTCATTGACGATAGGTGAAGTGGAAGAGAACCGTTTCTCTGTACACTTGATTCCTGAAACGCTAAATCGCACTTTGTTTGGCAGCCGCGAAATAGGCGACCAAGTAAATATTGAGTTTGACCCTCAAACACAAGCGATTGTTGATACTGTTGAGCGCGTGCTAGCGAACCAGAAGTCGTAGTAGCGGTTCATCAATAACACGCGCCCCAAAAGCGTTGACTAAGTAAAAATCGAAGATGTTAAAAAAGAGCACATTAAGTGCTCTTTTTTTATTTTTGTGTTTTTCTAGGCTAGCTTCAAAATCGAGGTGTAGGTGTAGGTGTAGGTGTAGGTGTAGGTGTAGCTCGACAAGAGAGTAATTGTGTTAGAACACTTGTTCGTCGTCTGCATCAATCGAGAGATGGATTCTGTCTCTCAATTCATCAACCTGCATGTCCAGATGAATTGCATTGCAACATGCAGGGCAATCGTCGTAAAAATCTTGGCTCCCATTAGAAGCATCCAGCGTTATGCTAATTGCATGACCACAATGGGGGCAAGAAACATGTTTCTCTGTGTATTTATGCATGGCGAATTATCCTCACTGTAACTTGCACTAATCGTAGTAGCTTGTATGGGGCGTAACAAATAGCGATATCGAACGTTGCACTTATATCGATCGCAGTAGCTAGCTGTGATTGGTGTTAAACGGCCTGTATCTTCTGAATACACGCCTCAGTTTGTGCTAAATACTCGCCGCCAAATTGATTGCAGTGGTTGAGAAGATGGTACAAATTATAAATGTCTTTCCGTTCAGTATAGCCAACGTCGAGTGGATTGACGCTCTGGTAACCTTCATAAAACTCTTTTGAAAACCCTTCAAACAGTTCAGTTAGCGCTAAATCACATTCATGATCGCCCCAATAACAAGCGGGATCGTAACAGATTGGCCCAAAGGCTGAGTTAGCAACATTGCCGTTCCAAAGGTCTCCATGAAGCAAAGAAGGGCGAGGGTTGTGGCCTGCAAGACGCATATTCACTACATCAACAATGTCATCGATATCGCCGAATTCGATGCCTTTTTCTTTTAACAATTGCAGTTGGAAGCCAATGCGTTGCTCAGAGAAAAAACGCCCCCATTTCTTATGCCAAGGGTTGGGTTGAAGGGTGCTACCAATATAATTGTCTTGGTCACAACCAAACTCTTTCTGTTCACCCCATTGATGCAATTGAGCAAGTTGAACGCCAAAGTCATAGCTATTATTGCTTGTTTCAAGCGGCTTGGTCGGCAAGTAATTAAGGATAATGAACGAGCATTCTTTGGTTTTACCAATCAGTACCAACTCAGGAACATAAACGGTAGAGGTCTCTCTTAACAAGCGTAAATTCTCAGCTTCAATTTCAAACTTAGGTAAAAATTCTCGCTGGTTCACTTTTACAAAGTAACGTTCGTTACCATCGCTAATCATATAGCAATCGTTAATGTCGCCACCAGAAACCTTGGTACGTTCAGTTATCTGGAAGTTAAATAGAAGAGTATCTGAAAGTTGTTGAGAAATGGCCTGCCACATAGGAAATCCTCAAAGACTGAAGGTTAGAAATACAGTTTGTTTAATAGCAATAGTTTAGGATAAATCTGAGCAATTTATAGACGCACTCGTCAATGTTCTTGGCTCTTCTTCAACTAATGTAGAATCAATTGGCTGATTTGTGAACTCAAACTGATTCAAGCCCTTTGAAATCAAAACAGAAATTGAGAATGATATAAGGAAATAGTTTGGAACTAATCTCACGGCATGATGATTTTCATACAATAGAATCGCAGAAATAGGTTGAGATTATTTTTCACTATATTTTAGGTGTGTTTGGTGAAGTTAGGGTGTTTTGATTGAAATTTAAGCTTAAATGCTAACTCGGATCACTTTAATACAGTTTTTAGTAATAAAGAGATGACAAACAGACTCATATACATAGTATTAGGCAGGTACATATTAATCTGCTCTTGAGCTTAAACGGAGATTTATTGTGGTTGTAGAAACCGATGGCTATTTGGCTTTGATCGAACACTTATCATTTAACCTAGATGTCTTTACTAATAGTAATGGCGATACAGGTAATGAAAGTGTCGAAGACATCATCACTGACATGATATCAACAAATATCATGGCTATTTTCGAGCAAAACCCTGAGTTACATTCAAGCGTTCGTTTTCAACTATTGAAAGAAGCGGATTCAGTGGTGGCTGATTTAGGTGAAGTGTTAGCTGGTGTATGGTCAAAAAAAGCGACTAACGAACAAATTGTATTCTTAGATGAATACATCGCATTAGTGAAGAATCTGTTTGATACTGCGGTCGCTCAATACGACTAATTAGCTTCTAGTACATTTACTAGGCTAAACAGCGATAGGCGTTTAAATAGTACCTTCAAAGCAACTGTGTTATCAGTTAATCTTTTAATCACTATAAACGCCTAAAATGCCAAAACTTAGAGGCCCAATAAGGGTTATCCAATCTCGATATAATGACACCTTTCGATGTCGAAGCATGTAGGAATTGATTGTTTCCTAAATATACACCGACGTGTCGTACCGTCATCGATGTTTTGAAAAACACCAAGTCACCACTTATTGCCTGTCCATACGCTATTTCCTTTCCCTTTTTAACTTGAGCTTTTGTGGTTCTCGGTAAGGCTTGCTGGGTCGCAGTTTGCACTGCGATTTGAACGAAAGCAGAGCAATCTACGCCTCTAAATGAAGTCCCACCGAAATGATATGGCACACCTTTCCACTGTTCATACACACTCATATACGCATTGGTCGTTGATTGCTCTAACTTTGACAGAGGCTTGTGTGCGGTTTGACTAAGCTGAGAAGGGGATGGCGTAGAGCTACAAGCAGCCAATGTTGCTAAAGTTATTGTAACTACAGCCATTTTTCTGAATTTCATATGTAACTCTTCTGACAAAAAACTGAAATATAAACGTCATCAAGGACTTCTAGTATACGAACTAACTTAAGGATATCTTTTTTCGTAGTCAAACTGGATTTCACATGCCCGACACAAATTTATCAATAAAACCTTCACGTTATACATTCTCGCTCATTCAAACTGTCACCGCTGTATTTATTTCCATTCTTTTACTCGTCATCTTTTTATCTTTGGTCAGTCTCCGAGGCGTCGTTCGGGTCGGGGGCCATTTTGAAGCACTTTCGGAACAAGCATTACCTCTTGCATTAAACAACGCCGAATTAACACAAAGCGTGTTGGAGCAGGTAAAACTTCTTACTTATAGCACCCAATCAACCGACCTAAATACGCTTAGCACAACAGGCAACTCGATCGACGTGTTAGTTGCCGAAAGTAACCAAACGCTAGAAGAACTCCTCTTCATATCCCAATCTTTTCCTGACGCGATTTCCGTTGAACAAAAACAAAACTTAACCGAGAACATGGCGACCTTACAATTGATGACTAGCCAAGTGTTGTCGTCTCAAATTGAAATTCAGAATAAGCAAAACCTCATCAATGGCCAAGTCACTGAGTTTCGCTATGGTGTGAGTTCCATCGGACCTGAAATGAACCGTATCAGTTCTTTCCTTGTTCAGAACAACCCAGAAGCTTCCGATGCGGCTAACCGATTCACAGCGAGTGCTTCTGCAATGGCGAACACCTTCCTAATGTTGATGATGCAATCAGACTTAGAAAAAGCGCAAGACGAATACAGAGAGCTTCGAAATCGAATTGCAGGCATTAACCTAGCGTATGATGACTTTTCTGAATGGCATCCAGACATCGTAGAGTTCGCAAGCTTAACAGCGCCTTATGAGATGGTTAAATCTGGCTTTGCAGATAACGGTGTATTAAGACAAATCCTGCAAAAGCTAGAACTTGTTGAGCAACAAGAAGCCGACTTAGCAAAAGTCATCCATCTGGCCAACACCGTGATAGGGACCTTAAATCAACTATCGAACACCGCTTCCATTTTAATTGATGAAAGCGAGTTTGTGGTCAATCAGACAATTGCGACGATAGACAAAGTACTATTTATTAGTGGATTAGTGATAACGGCCATCATTTCTATTTCATGGTTGGTATTACGTCGCTGGGTGAACAAAGGACTCAGAAACATTACTCAACAAATGAGCTTACTCGCGGAACACGATTTTTCAAAACAGAGTCAATTAGTTGGCCCATTGGAATTGCAAGTTATCGCATCAAAACTTAATTCTGTTGTCGACTCAACCGCTGATTCAGTGCGCTTGGTAACACGAAACTGTGAAACGCTTTATCAAACCGCGGAAGTCAGTCACGATGCCGCAGAGCAAACTAACTCAAGCTTACACGAGCAAAATGAATCACTTCAAAACATGATTACCACCATTACAGAGCTTGAAGCATCTATTGGTGAAATTGCACGTATTTCTAACGCCTCGAATGATGACGCCCAGCTTGCTGAAAATGAGTCAGTGACAGGGAGTCAAGTTGTTGGACTTAACCAGCAGCGACTGCATGCACTAGAACACTCTTTAAGCATGAATGAAGAATCGATGGCCGACTTAGACGGGCGCGTTAAACAGATTCGGGAAATGGTCGACATGATCAGTGGCATTGCTGACAACACTAACTTACTCGCATTGAATGCAGCAATAGAAGCAGCGAGAGCAGGAGATCAAGGCCGAGGCTTTGCAGTGGTTGCCGATGAAGTCAGAAAACTTGCCAGCGATACTTCTCAGCAAACCACTAATATACGAAATATGATGAATGAATTGGTGGCAGCCGCTGATCGCTCACGGGCGTCTGTAACAGAGTCGAGAAACGAAATGGCGAATGCACTGGAAACCAGTAGTGATGTCAAGCAAGCTTTTGAAAAGATTGAAGTTGCAGTGAGTCAGATTAAAGGACGAGTCGAGCAAATCATGGTGGCGACAGAACAACAAGCCCGAGCCACTGTTGATGTTACACATTCAATCACCCGTGTATCGGAGCAGGGTGAAGATACCAAGTTGCAGTTAGAGTCTATGATTGAAAGCTCAGAACAAGTCGCCGAGATAGCAGGACACCAACAAGCCATGCTTCATAAATACGTACTGAAATAAAAGAGCTTGCTGAGTTAAGCCTGACAGCATAATAGTTGAAGCACTAGCTACGCTTAAATTCCTATTGATACAGAAACGCCCTTAAGTTCTCATAAGAATTTAAGGGCGACTTGCTTTGGTATTAAGCTTGGTTTGTTATGGAGACGGGTTTGTTATAGAGACAGGTTTGTTATTAAGATAGGTTTGACCTCAGTTTAAACTTGAGACTCAACTGAATTCGAACCTAGTCTTTCGTTGTCGGGAATCGTGCAAATGGCTGACGTAGCATTAAGTCTAACCGTTGCTCTTTACCATCTTGAATCTCTGGAACGCCAATCTGAACGTTATCATGGCCAAGCTTAGGTTGAGCGCGATAGGTTTTGAACCAAATGTCCCACACCGATAAGAAAAAACCAAAGTTTGAGTGCGTTTCCTTAACAATGACCGAGTGATGAACTCGGTGCATGTCTGGTGTCACAATCACTTTTCTCAATCGCTTATCAATCCACAGTGGCAGACGCGCATTGCTGTGGTTAAACATCGCGCTGGCGTTAAGAACAATTTCAAAGATGACAACAGCGATGACAGGTATACCAAGCGCGATCACTAAACTCACTTTAATCAGCATTGAAATAATCATCTCGATTGGATGAAAACGAGTTCCGGTTGTGACATCAATATCTAGATCTGCATGATGAACTCGGTGTAACTTCCATAGCCATGAAACACGGTGAAACACCAAATGCTGCAGGTAAATAGCGCAATCTAACAGTAAAACACAGATGAGAATGCTGAGTTCTTTAGGAAGTGACAGGGTATTGAATAGACCCCATTGGCTTTCTTGTGCGATAACCGCCGCTTGAAATGCTGCGATTGGAATTAGAGTGGCTAATAGAAAACTGTTTAAAGCAACCAACGCAAAGTTGTTTCCCCAACGAAACCATTTACTCTGAGTCAGCGTTTTACGTGGAAAGCGGTACTCCCAAAGCGCACATGATCCAAAAACGACAATAAAACAAACAAGGCGAAGCAGGGATGGGTCTTGCATGGGAATTCCTTCTATCATTCTAGGGTCACTGTAAGTACAATCGTGCCACTTTTCTAGATCTATCGTTATTGTCCATGAGAATCCACGCTTTTCACCGTTTATATCAACACCGTTTATCCATTGCTACTAAGCCGTTTAATGCGCGCGGGTGTAAAGTAGTGCGATGTGAGTTCTGTAAAATAAAACAAGACAGCTGTATCTGCGAGCATCAACCTAACATTGATACGAACGTCGCGACTATGTTGATCTTGTCAGACAACGAAATCTTAAAACCAAGTAACACCGGTCGTTTAATTGTTGATACGGTAAAAGACAGTTACGCCTACCTTTGGCATCGTACTGAGCCAAATCAAGAGATGTTGGATGTTCTAAAAGACGACAAATACCAACCTGTGATCGTGTTCCCTGAAGACTATACCGACGACAAAACACGCGTGGTTCAAGATCTGCCACAAATGCGTGACCCAAACAAAACACTATTGCTGATCTTTATTGATGGTAGCTGGCGCGAGGCACGTCGAATTTTTCGTCGCTCAGAATATCTGCAAGATTTACCTGTGTTATCGATTGAGCCTGAGTCAGTTTCTCAATACATGATGCGAAAGTCAGACAACGAACAACATCTTTCGACAGCAGAAGTGGCGAGCTTGGTTTTGAAACAGGCTGGTGAAGAGCAGGGTGCCAAGACTTTACAGCTATGGTTTGAGACATTTCGGGAAAGTTACATGTTAAGTAAGACACGTTATAAGTCAGATCCAACCAAACCGAGCCTGAATGCTTTCATAGATCATACTAAAAGTGAGAAGTCACTCTAACCTTTAACCGCTTTGTGCTGACTTGTTGTTCAAACAAACTCAAACACGGGATAAGTTTGTCATCTATCACGGTTTGTAGGGGGAGTGTTATGGATAATGCTCTTTAGTTGTTTATTTACAAAAATTTATTTGCCCGAATTTAGGGAAAAATTGGAGAGATTTCATGTATTACGGCTTCGATGTTGGCGGCACAAAGATTGAGTTTGGTGCATTCAATGAAAAACTTGAGCGAGTAGCGACAGAACGCGTACCAACGCCCACTGAAGATTATCAACTGCTACTTGATACAATTGCTGGTTTGGTAAAGAAGTACGACAACGAATTTTCTTGCGAAGGCAAAATTGGTCTTGGTCTTCCTGGAATGGAAGATGCTGACGACGGCACAATGCTGGTTGTTAACGTACCAGCTTCAACGGGGAAACCACTACGCAAAGACCTAGAAGCGCTTATTGGTCGTAGTGTCAAAATTGAAAATGATGCAAACTGTTTTGCGCTTTCAGAAGCGTGGGATGATGAACTTAAAGACGAACCATCAGTAGCAGGCCTAATTCTAGGTACAGGCTTCGGTGGCGGTTTAGTTTATGAAGGTAAAGTGTTCTCTGGTCGTAACCACGTTGCTGGTGAATTAGGTCATATGCGCCTTCCTCTAGATGCTTGGTTCCACCTTGGCGACAACGCACCGCTACTGGGTTGTGGTTGTGGTAAGAAAGGTTGTTTAGACAGTTACTTATCGGGTCGCGGCTTCGAACTGATTTACGAGCACTACTTCGGTGAGAAGAAGAAAGCGATCGAGATCATTCAAGCATACAACGAAGGCGAATCAAAAGCCGCTGAGCACGTAGATCGCTTTATGGAGCTATTGGCTATCTGTTTTGCAAACCTGTTTACGGGTCTTGACCCACACGTTGTTGCACTGGGTGGCGGACTTTCAAACTTCGAACTTATCTACGAAGAGATGCCAAAGCGTATCCCTAAATACCTACTGTCTGTAGCGAAGTGTCCGAAAATCATCAAAGCGAAACACGGTGATTCAGGCGGTGTTCGTGGCGCTGCATTCCTTAACATTAAGTAATCGTTACTTACCGTTAAGCTAGCTAAGGTTAGATAGTTAAAAAGAACAACTAAAAATGCCGCAATCTCGAAAGAGGTTGCGGCATTTTTTATTGTTCAGTGTTTTCGTTTCTTCAGCTCTTAGCTCTAATTACAAACGAAAAGCTAGAAGCTACATATCAAGAAAAAGAGCCAGAGGGCTTACTTCTTCTTTTTACCAACACCAAGGTTGTCTTTTTGCTTCAATGTAAGCTTAGTAAAACCAAGCTTACGGAAATAGTTGTCTTGGTAGTTACGAACCGCTTTAGTATCAGAAATGAACTCAAGCTGCTGCTCAGTTTTTAGATACTCAGTGATGTCGATACCTTCAGCGGCTGCAACAGCTTCTTGGATCGTGCGGTGTTCTTGTTTCGAAAACAATAACTCTTTGTCTTCATCTTTATAAGTGTACAGAATGGTACGAGCCATAGTGCTCTCCAATATAATTATTACTTTGCGCGCACTCTACATAAAAACAGTACGCCACTCAAGATAATGATAGGAAATTACCACTTATTAGCCTCATGAATGGAATGTGTAATAAGCATTTTGTGGTATACTATTCGTTATTTTTTAATCTGGCTGACTTAAACGGAACTTATGAGCAATACGCTTTACCCAAAGATCATGGGAATTATAACGCGAATCCAGAACTACCCTGGAATCAAAGGATTAAAAGAAGTCGAAGACAGAATAACGAGTCTATGCGAAGCTAATAATCAACCGATCCCGGATTCAATCGCGCTTTTCCTTAAAGGTTTCACAAGCTATCGCCACGATAACCTTTCTGACGCTGCTGAGCATTACGGCGTTTTTCAAGGTAGTTGTCATCATTCGCTTGTTTACTAAGCAGCTTCTCTT
>NZ_JBFSUD010000108.1:0-12419 GCF_041467175.1 Vibrio sp. 10N.247.310.24 | reverse complement strand
AAGAGAAGCTGCTTAATAAGCAAGCAAATGATGACAACTACCTTGAAAAACACCGGAAGGGTGCCCCAAAAATATGCTGGGAGTGCTTGGCGACTTTCTATTGACCGTTGATGAAATAGATATAGTAGTGTTAAGTGCTCGTAGCCATGAGAGAACATTCGTTTCATTGCGTTCTGAGTGCCCCCAAAATGATGTGGCGAAGGTGATAAAGAGAGCTTTGAATGATACAGGTGCTGGGTTTGGTGGAGGACACTCACATATGGCTGGTGGTGTCGTTAATCAAGTCTTTAATCACTTTAATGAACAAAGTTTCGTTTATGATCTAATTCGTCCTCAGTTGATTGTCGGTTGATTTTAAGCGAGTGTTTGTTGAAACTAATTGATGGTTTTTATCTGGTTCACATTCAAAGGGTGGATGCCGAATTTTTGACTGGTCATACTTCGACAAACGTTGGTTTGATGTCACTCGAAGATCTACTCTTCATTTTCAATAAACAATTGCTATTTTTTCTGATTAACCTCTAAAAATCGTTCTACACTATATTTATAACTGTTTGATTTTTATACGAGGTATCAATGAGTCGTAAACCCATAGTGTTAGTCGTAGATGACACCCCAAGCAATTTGGATGTGTTGACTGCAATACTTAAAGATACCTATCAAGTCAAAGTAGCAATTAACGGTACCATTGGCATCAAGATAGCCAAGATGGTGCCTCAGCCAGACCTCATTCTCCTCGATATCATGATGCCTGATATTGACGGTTATGAAATTTGCAGACAGCTCAAAGAACAGCCCAACACCGCGCATATCCCCATTATCTTCGTTACTGCCAAAATTGGACCTGAAGCCGAAGTAAAAGGGCTCTCCTTGGGGGCTGTAGATTACCTAACCAAACCGATAACCCCTGCTATTGCACTCCAGCGTGTGAAAACGCATATCGCACTTTATGACCAACAACGCGCGTTGTTTAGTCAGGTAAAAGAGAAAACTCAAGAGATCAATCTCGGTAAGCTAGAAACACTGAACATACTGGGTAGAGCTGCTGAATTTAAAGACAATGAAACAGGCATGCACGTTAAGCGTATGAGTCACTACTGTGAAGTGCTAGCTAAAGCCTTGGGAATGACTGACGAAGATGCCGAGACGTTGCGTGATGCAGCACCAATGCATGATATTGGCAAGATTGGCATTCCCGATAGTGTGCTGCTAAAGCCTGGTAAGTTGGATGCCGGTGAGTGGAATACCATGCAGAAACACGTCGAGTACGGTGTTGAAATTCTTGGTAGGCAGAGTGATTCCAAACTGATGCGTATGGCGATTCAGGTGGCGCAATATCATCATGAGAAATGGGATGGCAGCGGTTACCCAAACCAGATCGCGGGTGAAGAAATTCCTTTGGTAGGAAGAATCGCTGCGGTGGCTGATGTGTTTGATGCCCTGACAGCAGAGCGTCCTTATAAGAAGGCTTGGAGTGTCGATGAGGCACTGAGCTTGTTTGAAGAACAGAAAGGCAAACATTTTGATCCAACTATCGTTGATCTGTTCTTTCTTAAGTTGCCCGAGATTCTTGCGATTAAAGAGAAGTTTAGCGATGAGTGATGGCTTGATGTTGTCACTAAATCGTTTTGTATTATCTCTTATCATTGGCTTATTTGTGTGGTCACTAGTCATTCGCAGTGCAAACGCCGGCGAAGTGAGCGATGCAACGTTAAATCAGTGGTTAGAAAACCAACCAACGATTACCTTTGTTACCCTTACCGACCATTACCCATACTCATTTATCGATGAAGAAGGAAAGGTCTCAGGGATCATCAAAGATTGGACATTAGATCTTGAACAGCGTTTTGGTGTTCATGTTCGGTTTGTCACAGTTAACTCGCGTGTCGAGGCTAAAGCCGCGTTAGTCGACGGGCGAGGCGACGTTTTCCCATTCCAACAGTTCGACCCAAGTGAAGGTGGACGTTTTCTTGCAAGTGATCCCTATATTCCTTATCAGGTGGCTGTGATAGTCCCTATCGACAACAAACTCGATGGAAACCTAGATCAAAATAATAAACGCCGCATAGCTATGGTTAATGAAAACATAGACTTGGAGCGTGCAGGAGTGAGGTTGAGCTCTATCGAAAGAGTCGATTTTGAGAATGTTATTGATGCGGTGCGTGCGTTAGGGTCTGGTGATGTCGAAGGCATGGTCGGTGAACCTATCACCACTATGGATCTTGCGAAAAAGATTGGCGTTCATGATCTAGCGGTCAACTATGTTTTGGAGCATTGGAAAAAGTTAGAAGCGTCGATGGTGATTCGAAATGACGAACCAGAGCTACTGACGCTAATCAACAAACAAATTGAAACTTTTGACGTTGCAAATAAGAACCAGATTTTATCAAAGTGGCTAGATACTTCTCCCTATCGAGTTCCACTAAAAGGCGTATTTGGCTTTGGTAATCCTCCGTATATGTATCCAGACAGCACCGCGGTCGGGCTAGAACACGACATTATTCAACGTGCTCTTAATGATATGGGGTATAAGCTGGGTGACGTTGTCACTCTCCCTCCTAGTGCCGCTAGAAAGGCCATCGACAACAATAATTCTATTGCCTTTGTTTCTGGCGTTCAGTTTGATGATCCTAATGCTCATTTCCTAAGTGATAAAGTTCTTAATGTTGAGTTTGTTCCTGTTTCACTGACTCGCCGCAAGCTCAAACTTGAATCTCAGAACGACCTATCACTAGGGGCGTTATTGTTCGACGAGACCTCACCAATTAAAAATTCTGTTGAAGTACTGAAGGGTAAGTTAGACATTGGTCGTGTCGAAGATTACGAAGGTCTTGAATCGGCATTCTCACAATTGAGGGCTCAAAATGTTGACCTGTTAATGGTTGAACGAAGAGTGCTGGAGTGGTTTATCACCAATACTCGTTTTATTGAAATGGCAGAGCTAACGTTACATGACGAGTATAAAGTTGAGTATCCGATCTATGTTGACTTTAAGAGTGAGGAAATCAGAGACAGCTTTAATGCCGCGATTAACAACCTTAAACAGGCCGATGACGGTTTAAGCCAAATTATTGAGATGCAGGTTCAGAATGATCTAAGCCAAGTGCTTAAAAAGGCGAATATCATAGCGCAAATATCCGCGTATTTTATCGTCAATGACCGCTTTGAAGAGTTAACCGAAGTTTTTGAAATTTTCGATACGGACAGTTCATTTCAGGTGATCACTGCACAGGCGGATAATAGTAATCGTCCAATCAAATCTTGGTACATCGGTAACCTAGTTGATGAATATGGAGAGAAGAAAAACACCTCTCACTTTTCATCAGTCACCAAGGTCGCAAATTATCGAACCAAAGGAGGGAGCACCAATTCTGGTTCGATGACTTTCTACTTTGATGTTCAGTCGTTAGAGCGGAACCATGTTTATTTTCCATCAGTCGAACAATTTAGTTCATTCGGAGATGCGGCGAAACGCTATATTGCGGATGTTTATCAAGCGAGTAATTTGACTGGAGAGATCTTAAATCTAAGCCAAAAAGAGAGGAAGTGGATCAAAGACAATCCGGATGTTCGGATAGGTATCGATCCAAATTCGTTGCCTTATGAGGCGGTATCCAATACCGGTGAATACATCGGTATGATTGACGATTACCTAACGCTCATTGAGCAGAAAACAGGGTTAAGTATCAACCATGTAGACGTTGCAAGTTGGTCTGAGACCCGAAGCTTGGTTGATCATCATGAAGTAGAACTGGTCTCCGCAGCACAAGAGAACCGTTCGTTAGGAGACAACGTCAAAGCAGTCAAGAGCCTGTTTTCAAGCCGTTTAGCTATTGCATCGAGACGAGACATAAGTAGCTTGGTGCTTGAGGAAGCTGAAGGATGGAAAATCGGTATCTTGAAGAACGCAGCAAATACCGATGCGATTGTCGGGAAATACCCGAATATTGAATGGGTGAAAGTAGAATCCACTGAAGATGGGCTTAACCGACTGGATGATGAAACCCTAGATGGCATGATCGATACTGTCGAAGTCCTAAACTATCTCATTGATTCATATGGTCATCGTGAGGTCGGAATTATCGGACGACTTGATTTTTTCCGTTCTCCAACTTTACACGTCATTAAGTCTGAACCTTTGCTCTATTCCATTGTGAATAAGGCAATTGAGAGCATTTCTGCTGAAGAACGTCAAAAGATCTCAGCAAAATGGGCGGCGCCTAAAGCGATAGAAAGAGTTGACTATCAATTGGTTTACACCATTTCGGTTTTTTCTCTGGTGATCCTTCTTCTTATTATTTTTTGGAATCGTAAATTAACTAAGCAGATCATTATTGCTAAGGAAGCGACCGAAGCTCTAGAAAAGGCGCAGAACCAACTCTACAACATGCTAAATAGCTCTCCAATCGCCGCTAGTGTTGTGTTAGAAGAGAAGGTTCGCTATGCCAACGATACTGCGAAACGCCTGTTTGGGGTTGAAGATCTGGATCTTGATTCTATCGATGCGGCTGCTATTCATGATTCCTTAGCCGTTCGGGACGATGTACATAAGGAGCTTAATCTCAATGGAAAGGTGGTAAACAGAGAGTTGGTGCTAAGAAAGTCTGACGGAACCCGTTTCGTCGCGCTCGTCAGCTATTATTTGTTTGAGCTAGATGGCGAGATAGCAACACTATTTTGGGCATTCGATATTTCAGAAATGAAACGCCTAAACGAACAACTTGAAGAAGAGAAACAGAGAGCCGATCTGGCTAGCCAAGCTAAATCGGAATTCTTAGCCAATATGAGTCACGAAATTAGAACGCCAATGAACGCAATAATTGGTTTGTCTTATCTGGCCATTGGCGAAATATCTAATCCTGTTGCTCGAAACTATATTGAGAAAGTGCACCGTTCGGGGCATTCACTGTTAAGCATCATTAATGACATCCTCGACTTCTCTAAGATAGAGGCGGGACAGCTTGTCATTGATAGCATCCCATTTGATCCCGTGACGACATTCCAAGATGTCATTGAGTTGATGGAACCTAAAGCGAATGAGAAGCAACTTAACTTGTCTATGTCGATAGATCCAGAGTTAAACACTCCGTTGATTGGTGACCCATTAAGGCTGTTCCAAGTAATACTTAACCTTGTTGGTAATGCGATTAAGTTTACGGAAACTGGTAGTGTCTCGTTAACTGTAGCCCTTGTTGAATCAGATGATAACAGTCTGACTATGAAGGTGATGGTGGCCGATACTGGCATAGGAGTTTCTGATGAGAATCTACACAAGCTCTTTGAAGCATTTAGCCAAGCAGATAGTACAACTACGCGCCGATTTGGTGGCACTGGGTTAGGACTCAATATTAGCCAGAAATTGGTTCGTGCAATGGGTGGCCAAATTAGTGTTGAGAGTGTTTTCGGGCAAGGCAGCGAGTTTTCGTTTGTTCTAACATTGCCAAGATCAAGTGTTGAAGAATTGGCAGAGTTTAAAGCCCAAGAGCTGCAACTGGATTACCAGATAGAGTTCAAAGGTCAAAGGGTATTGCTCGTTGAAGATAATGAGTTAAATCAAGATTTAGCTTTGGCATTCTTCACCCGATCTAATTTGAATGCCGACTTGGCAGAGAATGGAAAAGAGGCTCTGGAATTGGCTCAAAGCAATGAATATGAGATGATCTTTATGGACCTGCAAATGCCGATTATGGATGGTTTCGAAGCTACACGTTTGATTCGTGAGTTTGATAAAGATGTACCAATTATTGCGATGTCGGCTAATGTGTTTGCTGATGCGAAACAGCGAGCGCGAGAGGCTGGAGTCACGGACTTCTTGGATAAGCCCATTATCATCGATAAAGCCACCGCTTTGATTACGAAATACATCGTGCCAGAGGTTTTGGTTGAGGGTAAAGCGTCATCAGAGTCGCCTTTAGTTAGGATGCAAAATAGCAGCTCTAACAGTCCGACATTAAGCTCTGATACTCTGATGGTTCTCCCTGTTTTCTCATTGCCAAGGTTCGGTCAGCTGACTCATCATGATGTGAAGCTGCAAGACAAGATGCTTGGTAGATTCTGCCAAGGGGCGCCTGACATTATGTCGGATACCTTCGACAACCTAGTGCAAGATGAATGGGTGACGTTAGAGCGGAACCTACATACGTTAAAAAGCATGGCGGCTTCTATTGGCGGGTTGCAATTGGCTGAACAACTCGGTGGTCTTGAAAGCAAAGCGCATAACAAGGCGTGTGATGAGCAGGATCTTAAACAAGCTGAGCTTGGGTTAATCGAATTGATCAAAACGGTAGAGAGCAGCTTTGATGGCTCTGGTGCTCAAGGTGTTGAAACGGCATGTACTCAAGAAACTGAGGTGAGAAGCGCTGATGCATCGAATTCGCCTAATATCACTCAAGAGCAGCGTGCTAAGTTGTATTCGCTGTTGGATGCTTATGATAACGATGCGACCCAATACGTGACTGAATTACTGGCACAGTATCCACATTCAGCAGTTCTTAAAGATGTCCAAAGTGCGTTAGATAATTACGACTTTGAACGAGCCAAAGAGGTTCTGAGTGCTTCTGAGTAGCTGTCTTTTGAACATCACTCCAACATTAAAGCCTTTAGCTCTTGCTGCGAAATAACGAACTAGCTAAAGGCTTTACTTCTTTCTGTGTCTCGGATTAATTACTGACGTGTTGTTTGATTAGATCGATAAGGGTGTTGTATCTGTGCGGCAGTTTTCGATTTCTTTTCTGAACCAAATACAGTGTTTCTTCAACCTTCACTTTAGGTGGCACAACATGCAACTTCTCTTTGTCTGGAAAGTTTTCGACAGCCCCTGCGGGTAACACGGTGAACCCAAGCCCTTTTGATACGGGTAATAGAATTTGGTGGAGTTGATTAATGTAGCCAGACTTCGGGATCTCATTGATGTTGATGTTCGCTAAATCTTTATCTCCGCATAGGTCAAAATACAAAGACAGGTAATGAGCAGAGTCTGGATGGGCTATGAGGCCGATATTGTGCAGAGCTTCAGGGGTAATCTCTAAGTCAGCAAGACTATGATGGACGATTAAGCACAGCGCCTCATTACCAATAACTTGGCTCTGATAATAGCTGTCATTGGGTGAATGTCTGACGATTCCAATATCGGTGGTGCCTTGGATTAGGTCGTTCAATATCTTTTTGTTCGGTGCCGCTTCTAGGTTGATGCTCAGGTCTTGATGTTGCTGCTGCAGTTCAAGAAGCTTGGGATACAGACGCAAAGAGAGTGAACCCGAACAGGATAGATGACATTGCCCAGAATAAGGATTGTCGAAACTCAGAGATTCGAATAAATCTTCTTGGTCTTTTTCCAGTTTAAGAGCGTAGCGATACATAATCCGACCTTGTTCGGTCAGTTCGAAACTCTTATTTTCTCTCGATAACAAGTCACAGTTACAAGCTTGCTCAAGCTTTTTGATGTGTTGGCTAACGCCAGGCTGTGTCATATACAGCTTTTCTGCAGTTTGGGTGAAATGACCAACTTCAACCAGAGTCTTAAATGTATTGAGCCAAAGTGGATTAATCATACTCACCTTTAAATGCTAAAGCCTATAAATAACAGAAAATTATTATTATCTTAAGTAATGATAATTTCAACTCTAGCGTCTTAAGTAACGCTAATCAAAGTCATATGGTGGTAACTATTGATATTGGCCTATTGGCCGCTTTGTAGAGTTGCTATGAGTAACAAAGTGTTGCGACTTTGTTGATTATTTGGTCTATTGACCAACTGTGCTCATATTTAGGAACGAAGATGAATAGAAATGTTTGGCTGCTCTCACTGTGTCAGGCCTTGCTGATGACGGGTAACATATTACTGATCTCGGTGATTGGCTTGATCGGCAAGCAGATTGCGCCCAGTGTCAGCATGATTACCTTGCCGGTTGCGCTGCAATTTTTGGGTTTAATGGCAGCCACTATTCCTGCGTCTTTAATTTCAGGTAAGTTAGGACGAAAACGAGGGTTCAGTATCGGTAATGTGGTTGGCATTACAGGGGCGAGCCTTGCAACTTACGCTTTATCTCAGCAACATTTCTATCTGTTTTGTTTCGCCACGTTCTTACTTGGGATAGGCATAGGTTTTGGCACGCTTTATCGCTTTGCTGCAATCGAGGTGTGTGATGAAAATGCCCGTCATCGAGCGATATCTATATCGATGGCTGGTGGAGTATTGGCGGCGGTACTTGGGCCTAACTTAGCGATTATGTCTCAACAGTGGTCAGCAGATGGCTTGTATATTGGTGCTTTTGCTTCGCTGATCGGCCTAAACATCTTAGCTTTAGCCTTGTTACAAACAATTCAGTTTCCTAAGGTCTCTTTTAATAGTCAGGCTCCCAAAGCCGATCCTTTAAGTGTGATCGTTAAAGCGCCGAACTTTATTGGCGCTGTGTTTGCGGCCATGGTTGCTTACGCCGTGATGAATATTTTGATGACTGCAACGCCATTGGCGATGATTGGTTGCGGATTCGATTTTACTAAAGCTGCTGGTGTGATTGAGTGGCACGTATTGGGTATGTTTGTGCCTGCATTCTTTACGGGTTCCCTCATCGAGAAGTTCGGTTCAAGAATGATGATCCTTGCAGGTGGCGTGTTATTTGTGGTGAGTATTGCCATCAATATCCATGGCGTATCAATTTGGCACTTTAGAGCGGCTTTGGTTGTGCTTGGTGTGGGTTGGAACTTTATGTTCATCGCTGCAACAGGCTTATTCAGCCAGTCGTATCAAGCTCAAAATAAAGCCAAGGCACAAGCGTTCAATGAATTTGTTGTGTTTGGTTGTGTAACTGTCACGGCGCTACTGTCTGGTTGGTTGGAGTCAACAGTAGGTTGGCAAAACCTTAACGTTTACGTTTTACCATTCGTTTTGGCCGTAATTTTGTTGTTTGCATTCAGTGCGCGTAAATCACGCATTCAAAAGCAGCCCGTGTAATGGTTCCGAATGGTGATTCAGCAAGTTTTTTACTGTGACTAAACCCCTAGTATCTTAAATTGCGACCAATAAAAAGCCCTACCGAATCGGTAGGGCTTTCGCTTATGGCTTAAATAATGACGTTTTCTTAAAACTGCTGTCGTGGTTTATATCCTGTGACAACAGTACTTAAGCTTATTTTGTAAATCCTCATGATAGAGCCTGCTATGATTTACAGGTCGACTAAAATTGTCTTAGTCGTAATCCCGCCTTGGTCATCGATTATCTTCAGTGTCACCTTGTGCTTACCGTATGAAGGGAAGATTGAAGTGAATGTACGACCTCGTTTCACCTTACCGTTTGGAAGTGTCCACTCGGTATCAACAATACGACCATCACTGTCTGAACTTGTTGACCACATGGTTACCCAGCGACCCAAGTGAATGTACTTCGCGCTTGCTTCTGGAAGAGCGTTTGGAGATTCAACACTCACTACGGAGCTGAACGAATCGGTATTGCCTTTGTCGTCGACAACAGTCAAGTTCACCGTGTATTCACCTGCTTGCTCGTAAGACCAAGTTGGTGTCACTTCGTTACTTGTTGTTCCGTTGCCCAAGTCCCATAGATAACTAGTGATCTCACCGTCTTGGTCTGAGCTAAAGTTACGTGCTGAAACGTTCAGGCCAGTCACATTAAGCTCGAAGTTCGCAGTAGGAGCGACGTTGTGTTGGCTTACTTTAGATAAGCGAACCACACCGTATTCGTTGTTGTCACTCTGATTCACAATATCGACCGCTAAACCAAACTCCGTCAGGGTACGTCCTGAGTCTGGTGCTTGAGGCGATGTGTAATCTTGGTCATCCGAGAAGCTAGCATTGCCAACTAAACTGGTATCTTCGAGCACATCATTGTCGCTGTTTACAAGACGCATTGGAGTATGATCTTTGAGTGAAAACGCCGCATCACGAACTTGGTAACGAGTTTGAGCGACTTCACCGGATTTTTCCCAAGTCATTGCATTCTGGTCGGCATCGACCACGCCTAACCAACCTTCACCTGGGTGTTTGCCTACCCAGTTATCAGTCAGAGATTCGTCTACGTACCAAATAATCAAACCCGGATCGAATGAGATCAGTTGGCCCATGCGTTTGATGTTGGCTAGACCCTCATCAACGTCCATGTGGCTGCGCCATTGCAACAGGTAGTAGTGTTGCGCTTGGTGGAACCCATTACTCAGCTTGTAACCATTTAGGGCGAAGGTGGAGTTGCTCTCACCATCGTCTATTAAGGTTACTTCACCATCAACGACCACACTGAGGTTATCCAAATAGAAACCTTCCATCGCCAAGCCACCATCGGTGATGTATTCAAACGAAAGCTCTACTTCTTGGCCTGCCCATTGTGAAACGTCGAACTCAGCATCAATCCAACCGCCAGATTCGCCGCCAATAGCAGGAACGAGGCCAGTATTGTACGGGTCATCCATTGAGGTGATGTTGCCGGCAATGGCTTGTCCATTCACGAGTACGCGTGCAAAGTCGTAGTCTTTCTCAATTTCATACCAAGTTTTGAATGAAAGCAGTGCAGAATCGCCGGCTGGAATCACCAACTTGCGTGTCATGCTGTTTTTCAGGTCATCGCCTTTTTGAGAGTGGAACGAATACTCACCAGCAAACGGTTTTAAACCTTCGATCTGTTTTTCTGGAAGATCCACTTTAATCATGTTCGGACGGTTGTTATCCGTTGTTTGGAACAACGTATAAACCTGTGGGTTGTCTTCTAGGTCATCAATCGAGATTTGATCATCGTTAATCCAACGACCACCAATCGACTTCTGTAGGAAGTGTTTTGCCCAAGAGCTGAATGCCGTTGGCTGTGTGCCACCAATTTGACCAGCCCAACTGCCCGAAGACATGATTGACCAGTAAGAGACAGGTTCACCCTTGCCTGTATATTGCGTGTCGTACTCGTCTGGCAAGCCTATATCATGGCCATACTCGTGAGCACATACACCAGCTGCGGCATCAATCGGTTGAATCGTGTAATCAAATGCTGCGTATTGGCCACCAAAGCGGTCTGGAAGCGAGCTAGAGGTGCCTTTAAGTACATGAGTGCGACCAAGGTTGAATCGGTGAGACCAAATCGCATCAGGGCCTAATACGCCACCACCGGCTTCTTCACCAACAGATGCGTGGAACACCATTAGATGATCAATCACACCATCGGGTTCACGGAAGTTTCCGTCACCGTCGTAATCGTAACGATCTTCAATATCGTAATCGGCTAGATTGATACTCGGATCTTGAGCCAATTGATTCAGTGCTTCGCGAACCAGTTCTTGCGCGTTGAGATCGTTGTCGGTAGTAGGGGAGTTACCCCCATAGAATGACGCAGGTTTAGAGGCGCGATACCAACCTGCAGCTTGGCCCGCAACGCTGTAACTATCACCAGATTCACTTTGGTAATACTGACGCATCGAGATTAGGTTTTCGCCGTTTGGCCCAGTGTAGCCAGAGTTTGAAAATAACAACTCTTGATAATGTTCTGGGTTGTAGCTCTCGTAGAGCATTTGTGTGTGCTCTTCGGTCAGTTTGTTGTTATCCCAGTTCAAATCAGGGAAATCGACTAACAGAGCGAGTACTTTATCGGTACGCTTGGTGCCGACTTCTAACGCAAAGACGCTCGCCTTTTTAACACCAGATCCTTTTTCTATGGCTTTAAGTATTTTCGCTCGTTGCTCAAGTGCTTTTTTACCGAATTGAGCGTCACCTTTAAAACCGGAATTGATTTTATTCTTCAAGTAGCGGTCAAGTGCGTCGTGCTTTGCCACATCGGTTGCATCTTGGTCGACTAAGCCCTGTCTAACTAGCATTTCAATGAGTTTGTCTTCATTAACAACGCCTAAATCAATAGGTGTTTTTGCATAACTACTGACGCTAAATAGAGTAAGCATTGCTGAAGCCAACAATGTTTTTCTCATCATTTTCATTATATTTTCCTTTTATATTTCCATGTCGATATCAGTATCAACTTGCCTTATTCGGATCTGTTGTCCGAGTTTGGCCTAATACACTCTTGTGGTGTCTTATTTAACTGACGTGTGTTTGTTGTATTTTTTTTACTTTCTATCTCCTTTGTATTGGTTGTCTCTTTTCTACTTTTTGAATCAAACGGAGTGCTCTTCGCTTTTTTAGCGTTGAGATAGATACGTAAAGCTTCTTGATTTTCCTCATAGGTTAAGCCAGAACAGATAACACCTCGTTTAATCAATGACTTAAGCAATAGTTCATCGTTCTCAATAGTGGAAGCCTGTGACAGTGATGACAAAGTTAGAACCATTAAAGTCATTGCTTTTATGGGTGTTTTTGTAAGAATGTTAGTTGTGCGAGCCTCGGTTGTAAGAGGCGCTGTTATAAGGAGCATATTAAAAAGAGCCCCCTCTGGCAGGATAGTTGTCACTGTTAAAATTTAACCAGTTTGGGCGATA
>NZ_JBFSUD010000107.1:0-12610 GCF_041467175.1 Vibrio sp. 10N.247.310.24 | reverse complement strand
GGGGGAATAAGCGCAACGGCTCGCTTCATCTTAATAGCAGCGCGACACGCTCTCGCCTGACCAAGTGAAGATTTTAAATACTAAAGTAAAATCTGAAGGTCTTGAGTTAAAAGTGTTTGAGGGTAATGCTTGTGATGTGTCATTTATCGAAAGTAGCTCTCAAGACGTTTGTGTAATTCTTGGGCCTTTGTACCACCTAAAAACTCTGCATGAAAGAGAGCTTGCGGTTAATGAAGCACTAAGGATTTTAAAGCCAAATGGTGTACTAGCCATAGCCTATATTTCACGTTTCTTTGTCGCTGGTATGTTTGCCCAACAATTTCCAGAGCTAGTCACTCCGGAGGTACTTTTAGAGTTAAATAAACATGGCACGGTATCAAACGCTAAAGCCGATAGTTTTTTCAAGGTCGGGTATTTCGCAACGCCTCGTGAAATTGAAAATCTTGTAAACAAAAATGGGTTTAATGTAATTGGACACGCAGCAACAGATGGATTTGGACGTTACATATCTAACGGTGTTAATAACTTTACGCCATCTCAATATCAGACATGGTTAGATTATCATTTAGCAAATTGCGATGAAGCAAGCCTTTGGGATCAAGTAATCATGGTTTAGTGATCGCTAGAAAAGCCAGTTCACAAAGCAGTTAAGTCGGATTCATAAGCGTGTGCCGATTCCGTTTCGCTTCATTATGGCACACGTTCACTCACAGTTTATTGGGACGTTAGCTGTTCTATTAGTATCAGAGGGAATATGTTTAAATTCGTAAGGTTGATAGTGCTATCAAATTTATTAGCACTGCTAGTTGTGGTTACTTTCGAGTATTTCACAGGCTATTTGAAACTAGCATTTTCTAGTGATTATGCGTTCTATTCAATGCTAATTCTTCTTGCTCTGGGTTCACTTTTGTCTTTTTCCGGTCATAAGGTCGGATATAGTGACCCTAGTAACATGGCTGGCGTTTCTGCTAGTTCGTTAATTGAAAACGAGTCTGCTAAATCAACCATTGTGACAAAATTAGAGAGTACGTCTGTTGGGCACAGCTTATTGCTCGCTAGTTTGTTGCCACTACTTTATTGCCTACTATCGTAGCCATCACCTAATAGATTGTTTAACTGGATTCCAAAACGCTCGGCACTTTTGTAATGGTCGGCTTTTGTGGGTAAGGTAGTCATATTAGTTTGGTTGCATTTTTCACTAGTTAACTAGGCTTATACGAGCTTGAAAAATATAACATGGAGAGTGAATTGAAAGATTACGAAGTTTATCTGTTCGATATGGACGGAACATTAGTAAATTCAGAGCCTTTAAAGGGCAAAGCGTTAGCATTAGCTTGTTTAGATTATGGCGCACACGTAGACCACAACATTTACAAAGATGTTATGGGGGAAAGTTGGCAGGTTGTAACGGGTCACTTTTTTGAAAATGCAAATATTGCTCCTGACTTAGAAGAGTTTAATTGCCACTTTCGAGCTTATTACGAACAGGTGCTCAATGATGATCTTGAGCTAAATGTTGGGGCTAAGACTTACATAGAACAGTTAAAACTAGCAGGGAAAAAGTGTGGAGTTGTTAGTTCAGCAGCAACATGGATGGTTGATAATATTTTAACCTCGTTGCAGCTAGAGAATGCTTTTGACCTTGTTATCACACAGGAGCATGTAACTAAGCATAAACCGGATCCTGAAGCCTATACTTTAGCTCTTGGTAGATTAGCGGCTTCACCTGGCCAAACAATTGTGTTTGAAGATTCCACAGCGGGTATTCGTGCTGGTAAATCTAGTGGCTGTGACGTCATTGCTGTTAAGCATAGCTTTAATGGTAAAAATGATCTAAGCGGTGCAGTTAAAGTAATCAGTACATATGAGGAATTGCCCGTATAAAAAACGAGTATGGGATTAGTAATTAAGACCGGGTAACTGACTTCTCAGTATTGCCTTGCCATGTTGCTCTGCGGCATGAAGGCTAAAGTGTTTTTTAGTTAGAGTGATACCGCTGAAGTAAGAATCATCAGACATGTTACCTCCGGTGTAATCCCACTTAAGTGTGGCAGTTCCTCAGGAGGGGGAGCCCATATTATTCGCTATGGCGCATTGTCGACTTTTCATCATCAAGGAGAGTTTATGTCTATACCCAAGAAGTCACTATTGAGCGAGTATTCTAAAAACTCATATTTCTGTGATAGCTTTTCGAAAAAAATAAAATACAACAACCAAACTGCTATTGAAGTATTTCTTGAAATAGCAACTCAAACACCGACTTGGATTGCATTTCTGATGTCTACGAGAAACTGGGTTGTATCGAAACTCGGTTTAAAAAATTTGGGTGGTCTACAAGATGTATCCCGAGATAAATTAGGTTCAGAATACGTAGTAGGCGAACGAGTCGGCATTTTTACACTGGTCAGTTCAACTGAGAATGAAGTTGTATTAGAAGACTGTGATAAACATCTTAATGTCCGAGTTTCTTTTCTTATTGAGCCTGAAGGAGAAACCGCAATTGTTCACGCAAATACCGTGGTTCATGTGAACAATGTGTTTGGTAAGACCTATATGTTCTTCGTTACGCCATTTCATAAAATAATAGTACCAAGCTCCCTGAAAGGGTTAGAACAGGCATAACAAATAGGGATTGAGTATGAATACGATACTCTAATTGAGCAGGTGAAAGCTATAAATCAAGAAATATAGCGAGTAATTTAAGCCGACAGTTAACACTTGGCAGTTGCAGTTGCAGTTGCAGTTGCAGTTCGGCTTTGCTTTAGTGATTTAGATGGTAGATTTGAGTGTGTTTGGTTACGTTATTGGGCGTTAGCTTACAAAGATGAAAAGGAACGTTTGATGTTTAAAATTGAGACAAAGAGACTGATTATTAGGGATATGAATCCTAGCGATGAAGATGCCTTCGTAGCGATGTCTCAAGATGCTAAATATCAGCGTTTCTATGATGAAAGTGACTGTGATCCTATTAAATATAAAGAGTTAACCAACTTGTTTATAGCCCAGGCGTCTGAAGAACCAAGGAAATCATATCAACTCGCAGTTGAATATAAGAGCACAGGGCAGTTCATTGGTACTGTTTGTTTGCGTTTAGAAGACAATCAGCAAGCTTCAATGGGGTGTGCGTTTTCAAGATCGCATCAAGGTCATAAGTTAAGCAATGAAGCGGCTCTCGCTTTGGCTGATTTTGGTTTTTCAACATTGGGTGTACACCGCATTTATGCGGAGACAATCAGTAAGAATTTACCTGCCATTAAGCTTTGTAAGTCTTTAGGTATGCGTAAAGAAGCGCACTTTAGAGAGCATCGTTTTTTCAAAGGGCGGTGGTGGGATACCGTAGTTTTGGCTGTCCTGCGAGCCGAATGGGTCAAGGCATAGCCAAGTGACTAATGTAGATTCGATACGCTTTACAAACAAGGCTTAGATCCGGAACAAGGTTATCTGGTTTGATACTTTGATTCGGTAGTATCAAGGTGAAGCTACTTGGTTTTGGGGAATCTGCTTTCATTACTTGCCACGATTATTTAGAAAGGCCACAGTAAGATAGCTGTTGGCTAGGTAATTGGTTGTTCGTTGTCTATAGGAGATATAACTGTGTTTTATAGTAAGGAATACAACAAGGGGTTGTTGCTCATCCTTGTTTCGATAAGTGCTTTCATTGTCATTACGTCTGATAATAACTCCGGAACATTCATCGCTCACGCCATCAACGGGTTAATTGCTTTGCTCTTTTTCTCCATGACAATTGAGGTCAAAGGCAATGCATTGAGCTGGTATTTCGGTTTTGGTTTTTTGCGTAAGAATGTAGAAGTGTCAGACATAACGGAGACATCGTTTTATCAAAGCAAGTGGTATCAAGGTATTGGCATCCGCATGTTGAGCGATGGTTGGTTATATAATGTATCGATAGGTTCAGCGCTGAAGTTAAGCCTAAGCAATGGAAAGCATGTTTACATTGGTTGTAAGGATACAGACGGTTTAAATGCGGCCTTGAAAGCTGCTAACGAACAGATAACTCAAAAGTGATTTACGAGGCTTGGCACTTTTCGTTTAAAGTTTGACTAATGTTTAAGGTCGTATGGTTTTGGGGCAGTAGCGTTGCTCGGACCATAAACGTGAGGTTGACAGGGAGAGTTATGAATCAACAAGAAGCCTTTATAGGTTTTGCGGTTTATGGGCTTATCAGTAGCTCAATTGGCTTTTTTACGTTTTTTATTATCAAAGGTGCGAAGTACAAACAAACATTGTGGACTTTGCAGTCTGTTGTTTTTGGTATCTTCTCGATTGGTTTTATCTATAGCTCAGGTGGTAATGGGTCAGAATTATTGGTCTGGGTTCCGCTGGTTATCTTGACGTCTATTTACAATATCCACTCATTGAAATTTTGTGTTTCTTGTGGAAAAACTAACGTAAGAAAAAGAGGATTATCATCCATAAAATCATGTAGTGGATGTGGTAATGCTTTATAGTAAAACTACGATATACCAGACGTTTGTTCATTTTTAGTTTCAGCCTTAAAGGAAGTTGTATGAATTTAGATAAAGCTAAAAAACGCATCGCAAAGCAGGTTAAAAAAGGCGACAACGGATACCCAAAAATCACGCTAGCGTATTACGGAACGACAAAAGATCTCGCAACGGAAGTTTCGGTTCAATTTATGTTGGGTGAGAGCGATGGTGTTCAAGAGGAGCGTTTCTCTTGCGAAACAGAAATTCGAGATAATGAGTTAATCCAGACAACGTTACTCAAGATAATCGAGCGAGCGAATGTTAACTCAGTGATTGAAGTTGAAGGCGTGACGGTTCTTTAGTTTGCTTTGAGTCTAAGCGTTTGTTTATTAATGTCGGTTTGGAACCTAATTCAGTCAGCGAACTTAGGTTATAACGAAATTGTCTATATACGTGCTTAAAGGAATAGGGAAATGCAAGAAAATGACACTGTATTACGATGTGGAAACTGTAATAAGAAAACGTCACACATCAGGTTAAGCGCGTCCGAAGTGAAGTTAAAACAGCAGGAGAAAAACACCCTCAAGTCACGAATTCTAAATATTGCATTCGGCGTGTTATTGGGTTCACATAAATCAAAATCAAAAATTAGCTACTTCAAGTGCTCGGTTTGTCATGCTGAGTATGATGATAGCGAAAGCGCTCCCCATGGTTGGGGCTAGTTGGCCTTGTTACTATGAACTCACTTCTCAACGTTTATCGTGAAGATTTGCAGATTATTGGTATGATGTTTCTATAGTCTTCGAGAGGTTTTATGATGTTGAAAATGACAAGTAGTGTACTTGCGGTGTGTTTATTCGGTCTTAGCGTGGGAGCTAACGCTTCGACACTCGAAGAGTGTGCCAAACTCCTTCCTGACGGTCACACTTATAAAGTAGAGATCATTTTAGACGTAGATAAGACTGATAAGGAGCCAACGGTTACTGGTAGTTTTGGGGTGACGGGTGGAGCCGATGCGCCTGAGACTTTCGATATTGGTGATTTTGTCGAGTGCGCAGGCCCTTTGATCAAAACCGTAGACACAGATAGCAACGATGAATCTAAGTCCTAGTCACTTGTTATCTTGTTATCTTGTTGGTCAGCTCATTAGCCAGTTAACGAATTCATAAAAATACCGCCGTAATCAACGGCGGTATTTTTTATTACGTTTATTACATCATTCACCACAGAACAAAGAACATTCAGCAGAGAACATAGAGCAGAAAGACTAGTTAACGTGAGCTAATTCGACACTCTGCGTTTCGTTCGCCACTTTCCAATCTCCACCTAAGGCTTTATACACCGCAATCGTGGTATTGGCGGTTTGAAGCTTGGCGGCTACTTGGCGATCTTGCATCGCTTTTTGTTGTCTTTGTGCGTCTAACACCGACAAGTAATCGACTAGCCCCGCTTTGTATAGCGACTTTGCCTTGCTCACCGCGTTATCAACGGCAAGGGTAGCTTCATCGATGCGCTTTTGGTTCTCTTGGCTACGGCCATAGGCAAACAAGCTTGAATCGACTTCTGCAAAGGCGCTGTCGACAGAGTGTTGGTAGTTAAGCGCTGCAGAACGGAACCTTGCTTCGTTCATTTCTACCATGGCTTCGCCTCGGCCACCATCGAATACATTCCAACTGATACCGGCAGATGCCGCCCAACCGAATGAGTCGCTACTGAACAGATCATCAAAGCTCCCAGCCGTCACACCTGGCGTACCCGTTAGGAAGAACTTTGGATAGCGATTAGCAATGCTTGCACCAAGTTCTTCGTTAATGGCTGCCATTTCGCGTTCTGCGATTCGGATATCTGGGCGTCGTTCTAATAAGTCAGAAGGTAAGCCTGTCGGAATTACATCGTTCATTCGCGGAAGGGTGAATTCACCGACTAAACGTTGGTTTACGCTCGTGAGTGATTCGCCTAACAACACCGCCATACGTTGTTTGTGAACTTGCTCTGCTATTTCAAGTTGAGGAACAATAGATTCAGTCGCCGCAAGCATGGCTTTGGCTTGAGCAAGATCTAACTCAGACCCGTAGCCGCTGCGAACCACTTTGGTGACTAATTCTAAAGTCTGCTTTTGGTCGGCTATGTTCTCTAGTGCGATCATTTTTCGCTCTTGCGCGCCACGATATTGCAGGTAGTTGTGAATGACATCGGCAGTGACTAAGGTGTTCAAGCCTGATTGGAATATCTCGGCTTGTTCAACTCGAATCGTCGCTGCGTTGGATTGTTTGTCGATACGTCCAAACAAGTCCATTTCCCACGCGATGCTCGCACCGAAGAACCGACCATCGTGCTGGGCTTCAAGTAACGACATGCCCGTTGCTGACTCAACCGTATCAGAGGCACCAAATACCGGGCTGAGTAGGGAGTCGTTCTCACTCAGTTGGTAGTTGTAATAACCACCACCGACGTTAATGGTCGGAACCTTGAATGATTCGACCACGCTTTTGTATGAGTTCGCCATGTTGATTCGCTCAGCTGCCAGTTTAAGTGGGATGTTCTGGCTTTGAACATCGACCACTAACTGATTGAGCGTTGGATCATTGAACTGTGTCCACCAATGGTTGTTCTGTTCGTTTTGGCTCACGCCGTCTTGGTTCACATCAGCTTGGCTATATAAGAACGTCTCTGCGATAGTCGTTTGCGGTTCTTCGTAATCTGGGCCAACAGCACAACCTGTCAGCAACAAAGCGAGCGCTATAGGAGCGACTTTAAACTTAGTTAATGGACGCATGTTTATTGCTCCTTGTTGAATGAAGTTGTATTTCCGCTGTTTGAATGCTGAGGTGTTGCATCAAGCACAATCACGGCGTCTTTGATTGCTTCTGCTACTGTCTTTTTTTCTTCAGTTCGATAGAAAAGCTTGTACAGCGCAGGCATCACAAACAGAGACAACACGGTTGCTGCAGCTAAGCCACCGATAATGGTTGCCGCCATCTGGTCAAACAGTAGGTCGCTTAACAACGGGATCATGCCAAGTGCTGTAGTCAGTGCCCCCATTGAAATCGCCATTGTGCGGTTCACGGTTGCTTCTTTGATGGCGTCAGATAGTGAGCGCCCGTTCTTACGTTCAAGTTCTATTTGGTCCATCAATACAATGCCGTTTTTGATGATCATACCTGTTAAGGTTACGGCGCCAATCAATGCCATAAATCCGAATGGTTTATCCAATAGCAATAAGCTGAATGTGGCACCCGTCGCTGCTAGCGGTAGGGTAGTGAAGATAATCACGGGTTGTTTGAATCCGTTAAACATCGCCACCAAGATGATGATCATTAACAAGATTGCTTTAGGTAGCTGTTTAAGAATATCGCTGACGGCTTTGTGCTCGTCGTAATATTCGCCACCCCATTCAAGGCTATAACCATCAGGCAAATGAATCGCTTCAATTTGATCTTTAATTGAGTTCCTCACCGCTGCTGGTGTGGTGTAACGACCGACACCTGCTTGTGCTGTGATGGTTTTTACACGGTCACGGCGCCAAATCATGGTTTCTTCGCTGCTTAATTCAAATCCATCGACAACTTGGCCAAGTGGAACACTGTGGATGCCCAACAGAGATCGAACGGGCAACGTTTCCAATGACTGAATCGAACTCTTTGTGCCTCGCAGTTGAATTGTGACCAGTTCATCGTTTAAGTTCATACGACCCAAGGGCATACCTTCTGACGCTCGCTTCATCGCGAACGCAATATCCGCACGGTTTATACCTGCAGAGCGCATCTTTTCTTGGTTGATGACAGGCTCAAATACTTTACTTTTCTGTCGCCAGTCGTCACGAACGTACTTGGTGTCCGGGTGTACTGCGAAGATTGCTTTTGCTTGCTCTGATAAGCCATGTAAGACCTCGGCATCAGGGCCTGAGAAACGAGCTTCAACGCTGAATTTATCCGCCGTCGCCAATTTTAAGCTTCTAAAGCGAGGGTCTGCGTTCGGAAACTCTTCCATTAACCATTTATCACCGCGTGCAATCAATGGGCTTAGTGACGGAAAATCAGTCGCATTAATCAAAATCTGGCCATAGGCCGGATCGAACGGTTCTGGCTCTATAGTCACTGAGAAGCGAGGAGCACCTGCGCCAACATAGGTTGAAATACTTTCGACTTCCGGCTGTTCCAACAACCATTGTTCGATTCGCTTCATGTCTTCTGAGGTTTGCTCAACCTTGGCACCGTTCGGCAGCCAGTAATCTAGGAACAGGATCGGTCTGTCGGCTTGTGGAATAAAGTTAACGGCAATGTTCGGGATAGCTAATGCAGTCACTAATATCAACGGAACCAAGGCGCTCAATGCTTTAAGCGGATTATCGACAGTCCAGTTGACACTCTTACGGTATAAGCTGACTTTGGTGTTATCAGCTTGCTTGGTTGGCTTGATGAAGAACCAACACATCAAGGCCGTGAAGGTCATCGCAACTAGCCAAGACAGTAACAATGACGACGCGATGATAAGGAATACCGAGCTTGCGAACTCAGCAGCATCGGTTTTTGAAAAAATTACAGGGCTCGCACCCATGATAGCGATAACTGTCGCACCAAAGAGCGGTGTTGCTGTCTCTTTAACAGAGTCAATCGCGGCTTTAGTGCGGTCGATGCCTTTGTTGATTTTCACAATCATCATATCGGTGATGATAATAGCGTTATCTACCAACATGCCGAGGGCAAGAATGAAAGTACCTAGAGAAACTCGGTGTAAGTCAATCGAAGTCATGTTCATGTAGATAAGCGTCAACAAGATAGTCAGCAGGAGGCTCGAACCGACGATGGTTGCGCTTTTTAATCCCATGAATACCGACAAGACGATAAATACAATCGCGACACTTTCTAATAAGTTGCTTACGAAGTTGTCGATCGATTTCTGAACTTCTTCAGGTTGGTTAGCAACTGTCGCAATATCAACACCTAGTGGTAAGGTTGTTTGAAAATCGTTGACGATCTGATTGATTTCATCGCCAAGTGATACCACGTTAACGCCGGTGACTGGGCTCATCGCTAACGTGACTGCAGGTACACCGTTGTAGCGGTTTTCTGTCATCATTGGCTCTTGGTAACCCATTGTGATGTCAGCAATATCACCTAAGCGAATTAAACTGGTTCCCAATTCACTCACGCCGCCTTTGATCATCAGGTTTTTGATGTCGTCTAACGAACTGAACTCACTCGACTGTTGAACTCGGATTCGTTCAGTACCTACTGAAAACTTACCCGCATCAAACGTCATGTTTTGCGTATTCAACTGCGACCAAACTTGTGTGATAGATAGGCCGTATTGCGCCAACCTTTCATCGGGGATATCGATATGAACAACGCGTGGTTGAACACCATGCAGTTCAATCTTCTTAATACCATCGACGGTTTTAATTCTGCGTTGGAGCTCTTCTGCGTAACGTCTTAGCTCAGCTGGCGATGCATCTTTACTGTGGATAGAGAAAAGCATGCCGTAGACTTCAGAGAATTCGTCTTGTACGACACTGATCTGTGCAGTCGAAGGTAGCAATAACTTCATATCAGACACTTTACGGCGTAATAAGTCCCACTCTTGAGGAAGAGCTTTTGAATTAAGAGACTCTTTTAGGTCGACAAATACCATCGACATGCCAGGGCGGGATAAAGAGCGAAGCCGATTAAGTGTCGCCATTTCTTGGAGTTTGGTTTCGACGGTGTCGGTGACTTGTTGTTCCACTTCTTCCGCAGAAGCGCCAGGGTAGAGCGTTACAACGACGGCCGTTTTTATGGTGAAGCTTGGGTCTTCAAGTTTTCCAAGCTCAAAATAAGAAAACAGGCCTGCGATGACACTCAGTGCAGTGAAAAACAGGATGAAGGTGCGTTGTTTGATTGCAAAATCAGCTAGATTCATCATGGTTCACCTACAGGCTTTTAACTTGAATATTGGAGAAGTATTGTCCTTCCACCACGTATTGCGCGCCACTCACGACCACGAAGTCGCCATTGTTGAGCGTCGATTCAACACACACAGTGTTTTTGGACATAGAAATCACATCCACAGTCACGCCATGAGCTTGTTCATTTTTAACCGTGAATACTTGCTCGATACCCGTTTGATTGACTAACGCAGAATATGGCAAACAGAAATTACTGCTCGCTTCTCCAAGTTGAGTCGTCAATGTGACCGCTTTTCCAGGCAATACCGATTTGTCAGTGGAGTCGACATGGTAAGTAACCGCATAGGTCTGCTTGATTGGGTGAGGTGACGTCGAAATTTCAGGGGCATAACCAATTAGTTTAGTCTCTGAACCATACCAATCTATGACAGAACTTTGATTTGGTTTGAACTCATGAATCAAATTTTCAGGTACTTGAATTTTAACTTCAAGTTTATCTGGATTGTGGATTGTGAACACCGAGATGCCCGGCATTACTTGTTCGTACTGGTCAAAATTGGATGCCGCAACCACACCATCGAAAGGGGCGAGCAATTGGGTATAACGAATCGAATCTTTTGCACGGCGTATATTCTGTTCTACGACTTTAACCGCCGCTTCACTTCGCTCGTACCCGCTGATTGCACGGTCTAAGTTAACATCGGCAATCGCATTATCAGCGATGGCTTGTTTTACTCGTACAAGTTCGGATGTCGCCAATTTGTGTGCAGATTTCGCTTCAAGAGCTCGTGCTTGTAACTCTTCTAACGCGACTTGATAGTCATGAGGGTCTAACTGAGCAAGTGGTTGGCCTTTCTTTACTGAATCACCAACAGAGACCATCATATTTTGAATAGTGCCAGGCACACGAAACGCAACGCCAGCCGTTTCCGATGATTGTATCTTGCCAGTAAAAGACTTTTCAGCCGTATGTGAAAGAGGCTCAAGTTGAATCACTTGAATTGGTCGAGCTTGTTTTTGAGGTGCAGTCGCCTCAGAGTCATTACAGCCAAACAGGGCGGTTAAGCTTAGTGCAATGACTGTATATTTGAATATAGGTGCCTGTTGAAAGGTAGACGAACGTTGAAAAATAGATGAATGTTGAAAGATAGGCTTCATGGATTGCTCCTCTTGAATTTATGAAGCGATTCTATCTTTCTATTTCGTTAGGATAATCTAGCCTGCTCGTGAAACACTGTCACAATATTCATTACAATGGCTAGAGTTTTGGAAGTTCTTGTAATAGAAAATCAATCAAAAGCTGTGCTGAATGGCTTAACGCTTTACGCTGAGGGTAGAGCAACCATGCTTCTTCTTTTTGAAGATTGTCGTCGGGGAATAGGTTAATCAAGCTACCGTCTTTGAGTTGATGTCGCACCAAAAGTTCTGGTAACAACGCGATACCTCTATGTCGAATAACACCGCCTTTAACAAAGCCAATGCTGTCACTGACGACCGAAGGTTCTACTTTGATGGTGTGATCTTTGATGTCCCATTCTTTATCGATGTCCCCACTTGGCCACCTGAAGCAAACAAATGGGTAATTAGTGAGCTCTCTTAGGCTTGAAGGCTTGCCTTGTTTCTCAATAAATTCAGGGCTTGCGACAAAAATACGTTGAAGAACCATCACTTTACGGGCAACCACGTTTGCATCGCTCAACGTACCACCATGCATAGCGAGGTCTAACCCTTGACGGTACATGTCGACAAAGCCGTTACTAATGTTGCGAATATCAAGCTCAACTTTAGGATACATATCTTGGAATTTAAACAGAGTCGACTGCATGATATCGCTGGTTTCAGGCAATAGACCAATCTTAATTTGTCCGTGTGCAACCTCTGACAGGTTGGAAGCGACATGGTTTGCTTTGTCGAGCGCACTTAATGCATTGAGTAGTTCTTTGTAATAGAGCTCGCCAGATTTAGTTAAGGAGAGACTTCGTGTGGTTCTAAAGAACAGTTGAATGCCGAGAGATTTCTCAAGGTCGTTAATTCTACGGCTAACGTTAGCTCGCGGAAGGTCAAGAGCATTAGCGGCGGCAGTAAAACTACCCAGTTCGACAACGGTGGTGAACAACTTAAGATCTTCGATTTTCATAGGGTTGGTTTCGAATTTGGGTATTGGATGACAACAGTTATCGTATATCAAATAGTACATAAAATCGAAAAAACAACGAATAATTAATGGCTTTGTTGCGTAATTCAATGGAACTAAATCAAGAACCTACGATCTGATCAG
>NZ_JBFSUD010000106.1:0-12939 GCF_041467175.1 Vibrio sp. 10N.247.310.24 | reverse complement strand
AAATACGCGAAACGGGGTTGTTCTATCTTTAAATTTAATTACGCAACAAAGCCCAACTTTGGCTAGCAGCTAGCTAGGATGCTTCAAGTTTGAATTCTGGACTAAAGTTCTTCTCGTACGCTTTGCCATAGTTCCACCTGTTGTGTACGAGGTGCACTCTAACACCTCGTACACAACAGGTGGCCAAATTAATTCACTGTGCAACTACACCCACATTTATCTATTTTGTGGATAGGTGGTAATATAAGGAGCTTTTCCAATACCAAAGGAAATGTCTAGAAAATAAATTTTTATTTTGGTGGGACGTATAGTGAATTGCCTTTATTTCTGGGAAATAGTAAATGCTAAAGTTTTTGTTATTTGCTCTAGTACATATGTCAACATCTTCAAAATACATGAAATATCGTTGATCAAACCCGTTCAGGGCCTCAAAACAACTTGCTTTGAATAACAAGAATGAACCAGCAGCCCACTCGATTTTAGTTGCTTGTGTTATAAGGCTCTTATCATAAATATCACTACGCCTTAAACCAAGTAAAGACTTTAATGGTGAAAGAAGTCTAGGGTAGTGACGAATTGAGTTATCAGGTTTACTGTAATTTTTATCGGTAAACAGGTTGATAGTAGATATATCTGCTTTGTATGTCCTAGCGGAATTTAATAAGTACTGTATCTTTTCTGATTGAATCTCTACGTCTGGATTCAAGACGAGAAAGTAGTCGTTGTGGTGCATTTTTTGTTGTTCTTTGAAGTGAAAAAACAATTCATTATTATTTGCACCAAACCCCTTCTTTTCATATCCTTGAATTAAGGTTATATTTTTTTTTGAACAGTAATCGCTGAGCTCTTGGGATGCTGGCGTATTTGATTTGATCGCAATAGGGAAGTTTTCAGTAAGTGAATCTAACGTTGGGTTAGCAATGATCATTTTGTCATGATTGTGATTTACTATAGCGATAAAAATTTTCATAGTGCCCACTTTAACCTAATTTTCTGTTTGTTTTTTTGTACCCAGTATGAGCCGTTAACAAAACTTTCATAATACATTCTTCATCGAAGTCATGGCAACACACATCAAGTTTGTTCAACAAGGGGTGCATTTCACTCCAACTCAACATTTGCTCTCTAGCGGTCATAATTTTTTGATGTCCGCTGCCTTCCACATTATCTCCAATCAAAAGCTCCTCATAGAGCTTTTCTCCCGGGCGTAGTCCTGTGAACTTTATAGAAATATCGCCTTCTTGAGGTTCCCCTTCAATATTCTCTTGCATACCCATCAAATTGATCATGCGTTTTGCTAGGTCGAGTATTTTGACTGGCTCCCCCATATCAAGCACAAAAACTTGGCCGTTGTGACCCATAGCACCCGCTTGGATGACTAATTGTGCCGCTTCTGGTATCAGCATAAAATAACGAATGATATCAGGGTGAGTGACAGTTACGGGGCCGCCACATTTTATTTGCTTTTTAAATAATGGAACAACCGAACCTGAAGACCCTAGGACATTACCAAAGCGTACCATTGTGAAATTGGTGGTGTTTTGCTTATCGGCCAATGCTTGTAGAACCAACTCAGCCATGCGCTTGGTTGCGCCCATCACATTAGTTGGTCTTACTGCTTTATCTGTTGAGATGAGAGTGAAGTTTTTTACCCCTGTTTGGATTGAAGCTTCTGCGCAAGCCAGTGTACCAAAAACATTGTTACGTACGCCTTCAACAATATTGTCTTCAACTAAAGGGACGTGTTTATAAGCTGCCGCATGATAAACAGTTTCAACTTCATGAGCATTCATAAGCTTTTCTAAGCGGTTTTGTCTCTGAACGGATCCAAGGGCGGCGACGATTCGAGTTTCGCTTTTTAAGTTTATTTTGGTCGAATTTAGTTCTTGGTCGATTTTGTAAAGGTTGTACTCATTTAGCTCAAACAGCACAAGTGTTTTTGGTTTCTGTGACATTATCTGACGACATAATTCAGAGCCGATAGATCCTCCGGCGCCAGTAACCATCACATTCTTATTAAAAATGTTTTGTGCTAAAAGTTCTTTGTCCGGGTCAACAGCGGCTCTTCCAAGTAGATCTGCAACATCAAGATCTTTCACGTCAGTTGCTGTTGCTTTACCCGCTGCTATATCTTCCACTGATGGTACAGATTGTACTGCGATTGGCCAGTGTGACAATTTTTCAACCAATCTTAAACGCTCACCTTTATTAATGCCATTAATTGCTAAAAGAAGCTTTACGGGTTGGTAAAGTGATTGAAGATGTTCAAATTCACTTGGATGGTGGACCTTTAGACCAAACAAAATCTGACCTGATTTTGTTGAGTCATCATCAAGTAAAACTACGGGGTTGTACTCGTCCCCCTGAATGAGAGCATACGTTAAGTCACGGCCAGTAGCTCCGGCACCATAAATAAAAACATTGGGTTTTTGGCGCTTATACCAGTGATAATAAATAGAACGGATTAGTATTCTGGGGCCACCTAACGTCAGGGTTGCCAAGCCTGCGTATATAAAGGGAACACTTCGAGGGATAAATGAGTGGGAAAAGAAACCACTCATTATTAATGCTAAAGTCGAAATTATAACACCAAAGAAAATATTGCCAACGGCAGGTAGCATCATATAGCGCAAGACTGCTCGGTACATCCCTAATTTAACGAAGCTATAAATTGTGATAGATACAGTAACAAAGAGTGTTATTAGCTCTTCTATTTCGACTGAAAAAAATGCATTTCCAAGCCTTAAAGCAATAGCTAAATAGAGTGAAATAACGATAGCAAAAATATCGTAGCCAATACTGATGAAACGCTTGTTCTTGCGTTTGGCATTTAGCAATGTATGTATTGGTCTGATCATTATGTTCCTTAGCGTGCCACTGGGCGTTTGGTTTGATAGTTATAGTTTTTAGGTTGTATTTTAATGTTCTTAAGTGCGGTAAGCTAGATGTAATTGATGGTTCTGCGTCACTCACTAGTTTTACTGTTAATTCTGTTTGTTATTTGTTCGATCTTTAGGCTTTTTCATTATGAAAATTTTGGTTACCGGTAGCAGTGGCTTTGTTGGTTCTCGGGTTGTTGAACTGGCAGAGAAGGTCGTGTGGGAAGTGGTTTCTGTTGTGCGTAAGGCTGTTAAGCAAGAGCCGTATCGTTTTGTTGTTTCTTCTATCGATGCTGCAACTGATTGGTCTGGTGCATTCGACGGTGTCGATTGCGTTGTTCATTGTGCTGCTCGAGTGCATCAAATGAATGAAAGTGAACAGGACGCTTTAGAGGCTTATCGAGAAACAAATACTCTAGGTACGGTAACCTTAGCGAGACAAGCAGCTGATGCTGGGGTCAAAAGGTTCGTTTTTGTTAGCTCTATTAAAGTGAACGGTGAGTTTAGTGAGCTAAACTCGCCCTTTGAGCCTGTTTTAAATTGCACACCACAAGACTCTTATGGTTTGAGCAAGTATGAAGCCGAAGTTGAGTTAGCTAAGCTTTCTAAAGAGACAGGGTTAGAAGTGGTTATCATTAGGCCTCCCTTGGTTTATGGACCAGGTGTAAAAGCGAATTTCTTATCCATGATGCGTTTGATTGACAAGGGTATTCCATTACCGTTTGGTGCCATAAAGAACCGTCGAAGCTTGGTGTATCTGGATAATCTATCCAGTTTGATACTGTTGTGCTGTGAACACCCTTTGGCTCCAGGGCATACATTTTTGGCTTCTGATGACCATGATGTATCGACAACTCAATTAATGCGAACAATTGCTCTATCTATGGGAAAAACACCGAGGCTTATACCCATTCCTATCTCTTGGATAGAGCTGAGTGCTTCAGTGTTAAAAAAACAACAAGTCGCACAAAGAGTATGTGGCAACCTCCAAGTTGATATTTGTATGACGAAGGAAATTCTGGGGTGGACACCTCCCGTGACCTTTAAGCAAGGAATCAAAAGAACAGTAGAAGCGTACTTGAAGTCGTATTGATGTTTTTTAGATAGATTGTTACTTTCTTATCCATAAGTTCTTCAGGTGTTTTTGATTAATTAGTAGTACTTATATCGCCCCAGTTTTTAATTCAAATTTAATAGGACTTATATTTTGATTCGTTTATTGGATTTCTTTTTTGCTCTCTTTGGTCTGTTGTTCCTGTGGCCAGTATTTCTCCTTATTTGTATCCTTGGTTACTTTGATACAGGGTCGCCTGTCTTTTTTCAAACGCGTGTAGGTCGTAACAAAAAGCCTTTTACCTTGGTGAAGTTCCGTACTATGGCAGTTGAAACAAAATCTGTTGCCACTCACATAGTTGGAGCTAGCTCGGTGACTAAGCTCGGAGCATTCCTGCGTAAAACTAAGCTTGATGAACTTCCTCAGCTGTATAATGTACTGAAAGGTGAAATGAGTTTAGTCGGCCCAAGACCATGTTTGTTCAACCAGCAAGAACTGATCGATGAGAGAGAGTCGAGAGGCGTACTAGCAGTTAGACCTGGTGTTACTGGATTAGCTCAAATCAATGATATCGACATGTCGACCCCCAAAATCTTGGCAGATTGGGATCAGCGTATGCTTGACACGCTGAATACTAAATTGTACTTCCAATATATTATTCAGACGGTATTAGGTAAAGGTGCAGGAGATAGGGTGTGACGTATCTCCTGTGGTGTGGTTTCACCCTATTGGTAATCTAGATTCGTGCCTTAATTGCACTGCACCTGTAAGTTATCAGCGATATCATGTCGCTGACTTTATTCACTAAGTGACGTTTTTTTTCATATCCGATCATCCTACCTGCGACGTTTCTTGATCTTCCACTACAGTTTTGACTGTAAACTGTAGTAAAATTACGCTAATTTGTTTTTATACCGATTTATTTTGAATTGAACGAGGTCAGTCCTATGTCAGCTAAGAAGCCAATGGCTCTAGTGATCCTTGACGGTTACGGTTACCGTGAAGACAACCAAGACAACGCTATCGCGAACGCTAATACACCTGTATTAGATGGTCTTATTGCTAACCAACCTAACACGCTAATCTCGGCTTCTGGCTTAGATGTAGGCCTACCTGATGGCCAAATGGGTAACTCTGAAGTGGGTCACACCAACATCGGTGCGGGTCGCGTGGTATACCAAGATCTTACTCGTATTACTAAGTCAATTTCAGATGGCGAGTTCGGCCAAACTGAAGCGCTAGTGAATGCGGTTGATAAAGCAGTGAAAGCTGATAAAGCAGTGCACATCATGGGCCTTATGTCTCCAGGTGGCGTTCACTCTCATGAAGATCACATCTACGCAGCTGTTGAAATGGCAGCAGAGCGTGGCGCAGAGAAAATCTATCTACACGCATTCCTAGACGGTCGTGATACACCGCCACGTAGCGCAGAAAACACACTTGCACGTTTCCAAGAGCTATTCGCTAAGCTAGGTAAAGGTCGTGTTGCTTCGCTTATTGGTCGTTACTACGCAATGGACCGTGATAACAACTGGGATCGCGTTCAAGAATCTTACGACCTGCTGACTCAAGCAAAAGCAGAGTTCACATTCGATACTGCAGTAGCTGGCCTAGAAGCGGCTTATGCTCGTGACGAAAACGATGAGTTCGTTAAAGCGACTGAAATTAAAGCGGAAGGCGAAGAGTCTGCAGCTATCGTTGATGGCGATGCAGTTATCTTCATGAACTACCGTGCTGACCGTGCTCGTGAAATCACACGTGCATTCGTTCCTGATTTCGATGGTTTTGCTCGTAACGTATTCCCAGCGATCGATTTCGTGATGCTGACTCAATACGCAGCAGACATCCCACTTCTATGTGCATTCCCACCGGCTTCTCTAGAGAACACCTACGGTGAATGGCTATCGAAAGAAGGCAAAACGCAGCTACGTATCTCTGAAACAGAGAAATACGCGCACGTGACGTTCTTCTTCAACGGCGGTAAAGAAGACGAGTTTGAAGGCGAAGAGCGTCAACTTGTTGCTTCTCCAAAAGTCGCGACTTACGATCTACAGCCAGAAATGAGCGCACCAGAACTTACTGAAAAGCTAGTTGCAGCAATCAAAGGCGGCAAATACGACGCTATCGTGTGTAACTTCCCTAACTGTGACATGGTTGGCCACACTGGCGTTTACGATGCAGCGGTTAAAGCGGTAGAGTCGCTAGACGAATGTCTTGGCAAAGTGGTTGAAGCAATCAAAGAAGCCGATGGCCAACTGCTTATCACCGCTGACCACGGTAACGCGGAAATGATGGTAAACCCAGAAACGGGCGGCATCCACACTGCACACACTAACCTACCAGTGCCACTTATCTACGTGGGCAGCAAATATGTTGAGTTCAAAGAAGGCGGTAAGCTATCTGACTTAGCACCAACGATGCTTTCTCTATCTGGTATCGCAATCCCGGCTGAGATGTCAGGTGATATTTTAGTTAAGTAACTTTTAACTTTCATCGAATACTAGAACGGCTGCACGCGAGTGTAGCCGTTTTTTTGTATCTGGAGTTTGAGGAATAGATTATCGTTTACTCGTTACCTTCTTATCCCGTCATTCCAGAATTGAGGAACGAAATATCTGGAATCTCATACCTCGTATTACTTGTCATATTTGCTGTTCAACATTAAGAGAGATTCCCTATCACGCTCGTGCCTCGCTGTAGGGAATGACGTAATGATAAGAAGGGGCAGATTCGTGATTCGAGTTATATGCTTTTCGTATCTCGCATCCCGTTTACTCTCATCTTGCTTTTAGAACCGAACGCTCGAAATCCAACAACCACTCTTTGCGGCTCATGCCGCCAGTGTAACCCGTTAATGTACCGTTCGCCCCAATCACTCGATGGCAGGGTACAACAATACTAAATGGGTTCTTGCCGTTAGCACCACCGACTGCCCTTACGGCTTTTGGGTTGTCCATTCTCTTTGCTTGCTCACCGTAACTGATGGTTTCTCCATAAGGAATGGTTGTTAAAACCGTCCATGCTTTGAGCTGAAAATCGGTGCCTTTGGGTTCTAAAGGTAAGTCAAAATGGGTGCGTTGGCCTGTAAAGTATTCGTCTAGTTGGCGAGATACTCTAAGGCATAACTCGTCGGGGTTTTCTGTAAGCTCTGGTTCGGTATTGATATGGTCAATTTCAATAAGCGACACACCATTACTCACAATGATCATCTTGCCAATCGGTGCGTCATAGAACATTTTGTAAGTGGTGTCTTCCATGTCATCTTCCTTCTTCTAGTTTTTTTTGCTCACAATCTCTTCGAATCTCTCATCTGCTCTTAAATCTTTTCGCATCTCGATTACTCGCATCCCGCATCTGCTTTCCCCCTTATACGAAGTGCAAAGCAATACCCCGAAACACCGCCGACAATGTTCCCTAAAGCTAAACCAATAAACAACCCTTCGACGCCATCGATTTGGCTGCCGATCCAAGCGAATGGAAGAGTAAATACAAATAGGCGCATGAAGCTCCACTGGAAGGCTTTGAGTGGTTTATGCATAGCATTCATCGCGCTGATCAGCATCATTACAATCCCTTGGAATCCATAGCTAAACGGCACAACTAACAGGTAGTGCCACAAGGTGCCTCGTACGGATTCTTCTTGAGAGAATAGAGCAGCCAAAGGAGTGCTTAACGGCACCATCATTAAGAAAATCAAACCTTGGAACATCACCGCAAAGCGCATGCTTAAGAACAGAGCTTTGAAACTACGCTGTGGATTATCAGCGCCAAAGTTTTGCGCCATAAAAGGCGTGAGGGCAGAGGTTAAAGACATCAACACGATGATCAAAATCGATTCAATACGCTGGGCTGCACCGTAAGCAGCTATAGCTTCGGTTCCTTGTTTGGCTAACATCATCATGATAATAGCGCCAGCAATCGGATTCAGGGCATTTGAAAGGGCAGCGGGTGTGCCGATGGTTAAGATTTGTTTCCAGTCATCGATGGTGTTTTTTAGTTTAGGCGGAGCAAGCAGCTTTTCTCGTATGGTTAATACATACAGTGAGCCACACAACGCACCAAACCAACTGAATCCGCTAGCAATGGCTGCGCCTTGAATCCCTAGCTCAGGGAAAGGCCCGTAACCGAAGATCAGCAGCGGGTCGAGAATACCGTTAATAAGGCCGGCTAGCATCATGATCTTAGCGGGTGTTTTGGTGTCGCCACTCGCTCGTATCGCACTGTTGCCTGCTATCGGAATAACAAGCAGCGGTATCGCTAAATACCAGATCGACATGTATTCGGATATCAGTGGCAGTAACTCAGGTTCAGCACCTAACAGAGTAAACATAGGCTCTAGCGTGAAAAGCCCTAGTGTTGATGCAAAACCAACAAGCAGCACAGCAAGCAATAAACCGTGGCAGGTAAAACGAGCTGCATTTTGCGCGCAGCCTTGGCCAAGCAATCTTCCAATACATGTCGACAAGCCAATGCCTATGCCCATGGTGATGCAGTTAATCGCAAAGGTAATAGGGAAGGTAAAGCTCACCGCTGCGAGTGCTTGTGTGCCGAGCAATGAGATAAAGAAAGTATCGACAAGGTTAAACATCAAGATCGCCACCATGCCGAAGATAGTCGGTATGGTCATGGTGCGCAGAGTCTGTGCTATCGGGGCCGTGAGAAGCCCATGCTTATCTTGCATGTAAAACGCCGTTGGAACTAAAACCGTAGGATAAACAGATGTGGGATACGAGTAAACGAAAAGCAAGGAAAGATGAGGGGTGAGAATCTGCTCTTTCGATCACAATTTTTTCTTTCCCCCCTTGGGTTCTTCCACATCGCCCCAACATACTCTTTAACCCCATGCCAATCGTGGCAACTATCAAATTAAATGGAAATTATCAGGAGATCCGACCGATGAATATCCGTCCTCTACACGACCGAGTTATCGTTGAGCGCCAAGAAGTTGAATCTAAATCTGCTGGTGGCATCGTTCTAACTGGTTCTGCCGCTGAAAAATCAACGCGCGGCACTATTCTAGCTGTTGGCAAAGGCCGCATTTTAGAAAATGGTTCAGTACAACCATTGGACGTTAAAGTTGGCGATACTGTTATCTTTTCTGAAGGCTACGGCACTAAAACTGAAAAGATCGACGGCAAAGAAGTTCTGATCATGTCTGAAAACGACATCATGGCGATCGTTGAGTAATCCGCGCCACACATTGAACTGATTTAATAAAGAATTTTAAAGGAAATTAAGATGGCTGCTAAAGACGTTAAATTTGGTAACGACGCACGTATTAAAATGCTAGAAGGTGTAAACGTTCTGGCTGACGCAGTAAAAGTAACGCTAGGTCCTAAAGGCCGTAACGTTGTTCTAGACAAATCATTTGGCGCACCGACTATCACTAAAGATGGTGTTTCAGTTGCACGTGAAATCGAACTTGAAGACAAGTTCCAAAACATGGGCGCACAAATGGTTAAAGAAGTGGCTTCGCAAGCGAATGACGCGGCGGGCGACGGAACAACAACAGCAACAGTATTGGCTCAGTCTATTATCGCTGAAGGCCTAAAAGCGGTTGCTGCTGGCATGAACCCAATGGATCTTAAGCGCGGCATCGACAAAGCGGTTATCGCGGCTGTTGAAGAGCTGAAGAACCTTTCTGTTCCTTGTTCAGACACGAAAGCTATCGCGCAAGTAGGTACTATCTCTGCGAACTCTGATTCGACAGTAGGTAACATCATTGCTGAAGCGATGGAAAAAGTAGGTCGTGATGGCGTTATCACAGTTGAAGAAGGTCAGGCTCTACAAGACGAGCTAGACGTAGTTGAAGGTATGCAGTTCGACCGCGGTTACCTATCTCCTTACTTCATCAACAACCAAGAAGCCGGTTCTGTTGATCTAGATAGCCCGTTCATTCTTCTTATCGACAAGAAAGTGTCTAACATCCGTGAACTTCTTCCGACTCTAGAAGCGGTTGCTAAGGCATCTCGTCCACTTCTTATCATCGCTGAAGATGTAGAAGGCGAAGCGCTAGCAACTCTTGTTGTGAACAACATGCGTGGCATCGTTAAAGTAGCGGCTGTTAAAGCACCTGGTTTCGGCGACCGTCGTAAATCTATGCTGCAAGATATCGCTATCCTAACGGGCGGCACGGTTATCTCTGAAGAGATCGGCCTAGACCTTGAGAAAGTAACGCTAGAAGACCTAGGTCAAGCTAAGCGCATTACGATCACTAAAGAAAACTCAACCATCATCGATGGTGCGGGTAATGAAGAGATGATCAAAGGTCGCGTTTCTCAAATTCGTCAACAAATCGAAGATGCAACGTCTGACTACGACAAAGAGAAGCTTCAAGAGCGTGTAGCTAAGCTAGCTGGCGGTGTTGCAGTAATCAAAGTTGGCGCTGCAACTGAAGTTGAGATGAAAGAGAAGAAAGACCGCGTAGAAGATGCACTTCACGCAACTCGCGCTGCTGTTGAAGAAGGTGTGGTTGCTGGTGGTGGTGTTGCACTTATCCGCGCTGCGTCTAAAGTTGCTGGCCTTGAAGGCGACAACGAAGAGCAAAACGTAGGTATCCGCGTTGCACTACGTGCAATGGAAGCGCCTATCCGTCAAATCACGACGAATGCTGGTGATGAAGAATCTGTTGTTGCTAACAACGTTCGTGCTGGCGAAGGTAACTACGGTTACAACGCGGCTACTGGCGAATACGGTGACATGATTGCTATGGGTATCCTAGATCCAACTAAGGTAACGCGTTCTGCACTTCAGTTCGCAGCATCGGTTGCTGGTCTTATGATCACAACAGAAGCGATGATCACAGACAAGCCACAAGATTCTGGCCCTGCAATGCCTGATATGGGTGGCATGGGCGGTATGGGTGGTATGGGCGGCATGATGTAAACGTCCTGCCTTAATCCAGTAAAGTCCAGTAAAGCCCCGCAAGCCAAGTGTTTACGGGGCTTTCTTTTGTTCTGAGTTCCTATAGTATCCAATGTAAGCTCATGACTTCTGCGGGTTTAAGGGGTTTGATGAGGGGTATCGTAGTTTTTGAAACTGTAAAATTAGTGGTGTAATATAATGGTACCCCTCATTTGGTACCCCTCCTAGGAGTTTAAAATGGCACTTAAAGCACTGGATGTTAAGAATTTCTCATGCCCTGTAGGTAAATCTCAGATTAAGAAATCTGATGGTAATGGTTTGTTTTTACTTATAAAAATAAATGGCTCTAAGCTTTGGAGGTTTCGTTTTAGGTATTCAGGGAAGTACCAAGAAATGGCTTTAGGAAAGTACCCCTCCGTATCCCTTAGCGAGGCGCGGAAATTAGCAGAAGAAGCAAGGGCATCTTTGGTTCACGGCATTAATCCTATGGATGAACGCAGGGAGAGGAAGCGTAGCAAGGGGGAAGATAAAAATAAGCTGTTTTCTACGATAGCTCTGAAGTGGTGGGATCAAAAAAAGGACTCTTGGTCAGAAGATCATGCTGCCCGAGTTAGGCGATGGATAATCATTGACTCAAAAAGTATTTGTAAACTGCATCTCGATGAGATTGATACAAGACATATTACTGATCTCATGTTGGCAATTGAGGCGGCTGGTACCCCAAAAAAAGCTCCGAATATACTAGCTGTTATTAATAGGGTATTTGGATATGCATTAGCTCATCGTCTAACACGAAGCAATCCCGCTCAGGGCTTACCGCTTGGTGATATATTAAAACCCCTGCCCAAAGTTCAACATCGAGCAGCAATTATTAATCCTAGTGAACTTGGTCAATTGATTAAGGATATTGATACCACACCAACTGGTAACTATTGCAGCGTTGAGGCGCTCAAGTTGATCCCTAGAGTCTTTTTAAGGCCAACGGAAATAAGAAACTTGAAGTGGGAGTATATTGATTTTGAGGCGTGCTTGATTAGGATTCCAGCGGAAGAGATGAAGCGCAGTCGAGATCACTTGGTGCCGATGTCAAAACAAGTTGTCCAACAATTACAAGATGTAAAGTTGTACACTGGTTACTCTGAGCTTGTATTTCCAAATCAAAGAGATAGCAGTAAGCCTATGAGTAAGAATATCCTGACCAATCGCTTGCGGGACTTGGGCTATGCCGCAGATGTAATGTCAGCACATGGCTTTAGGAGTAGTGCCTCCACAATCTTACATGAAAAAGGTTGGAATTCAGAGGTTATCGAGGTTCAACTAGCTCACTTGACAGGCTCCGCAACTTCAAGAGCTTACAATCGTTCACTTTACTTAGCCGAAAGAACAAAGCTAATGCAAGAGTGGGCAGATTACTTAGACGAGTTATCAAGAAATTGTTAGCTGTCATTGCCCAGCTTAGAGTTGCTTCTTTGTTGGGCTGAGCTTGAGATAGAAAACTGTAAGGTTAAGAGCACCCCAAGTCCGTTTGAAGGTTGGATTGTTAGTATATCTAAGACTTGGCGTATCACCAACCTTTCATTTGAATACCTTTCTTCCCCGATCTGAACATACTCAATCGGTAAATTTTTTCTCGTATTCTTTAGTGATCAACTGCTCTAAGAATCTATTTTTCGGTATCTTTGCCTTACGAGCTAGGGCTGTGAGAAAACCATCGATTTCTGTACCCATAACAAAGTTATATGCTTTCTGAGCTTCATTTTGCATTTTCGCGCGATGTTTCTGTTGATACCAAGCTTTCTTCAGCTTACCAATGAAGTATTTTTTTGCACGAGGATCTTCAAAGCACCAGTAGAAGTCGATGATAGGGTTCGTCACTCGAATTTAATTCTGGTATCCATTGAGTTGGTAGCTCTGAGTCTTTTATGTAACGGATAAACCAGTCAGTTATTTCTTTGTCTTCTTTGTTTATCCACGACAAATCATCGGGCAGAACCGTACTTTCCCAAAGCCTTTTAAGCTCTTCAATGAACGCAACTTTTTTGTGATTACTGGCATTCCAATAGTCAAAAAAACAAATGACGTTCTCATTGATCTGCTCCAGTCAGACTGGACACTTAGCTAAGCGACATTTCGCTTTTCAAA